>NZ_JBHWUI010000008.1:40932-98835 GCF_042737525.1 Kitasatospora sp. NPDC059973
TACGACCACGACGACCACGACGACCACGACGACCACGACGACCACGACGACCACGACGACCACGACGACCACGACGACCACGACGACCACGACGACCACGACGACCGCTTCTACGGCCTTGACGGGCAGGACGGCCGTCACCGACGTGCCGGCCGCTTCGACTTCGACGGCCACGCGGACCGTCGCCATGCGGACCGTGTGCACGCGGGCCGCGACCGCGAGGACCGTGAGGACGACGACGGTGCCGAGCACGACGCCCTCGCGGACTTCGACGAGTTCCTCCGGATCTCCGCCGGCCTCACCGGCTTCGACGAGGGGGAACTGCGCGCCACCGGCATGGCCCACGAGCACCACCGCACCCTGCTGGCCCGCCGGGTCCGCGACGAACACGCCCTCGTCCACCTCTGGTACGTCGGCGCCTGGCCCGGGGAACTGCCCTCCTCGCCCCGCGCCTACGACCGGGGCCTGATGTGGCGCACCTTCCAGGGCGCCGCCCCCGGCACCGCCGCGCCCGGACACGGCAGCTGGGCCGAGGCGCCGCAGTACGGCGGCGGCCGATGAGCGCGCGCTGGGACGCCGTCGTGGTCGGCGCGGGCTTCGCCGGCTCGCTGGTCGCCGAGCGGCTCGGAGCGCAGGGCTGGCGCGTCCTCGTCCTGGAGGCCGGGCACCCCGCGCGTCCCGCCGCCGCCACCGCGACGGCCTACCGCGCGGCCGGCGGCGGGACGCCCACCTCCCCGTACCCGCTCAGCGAGGACGCGCCGTCCCCCGACGTGGGCGACCTCGCCGGGCGGCCGGACGGCGGCTTCGACGCGACCGGCTACCTGGTCCAGCACGGACCCCTGCCGTACGCCAGCGGCTACCTGCGGGTCAACGGCGGCACCGGGCTGCTCTGGACCGGACTCGCCCCGCGCATGCACCCCGAGGACTTCCGCACCGGCGACCTCGGGCACGGCCGCAACTGGCCGATCGGCTACCACGACCTCGAACCGTACTACCGCCTGGCCGAGCGGGAGCTGGGCGTGGCCGCCGACGCCGACCAGCAGCGCGAGGCCGTCGGCCTGCCCATCCCGGACGGCTACGCCTTCCCGACCCGCGCCATCCCCGCCAGCTACCTCGACCGGCGGCTGGCCCGCGCGCTGGACGGCCGCACCGTCCGCGACCCCGCCGCCCCCGAGGCGGCGAGCCTCGCCGTCGTCCCCACCCCGCACGCCCGCCACGGCCTGCCGAACCGTCGTGCCGGGGACGCGCCGCACGAACCGGGCACGCCCTGCGCGGGCAGCGCCAGCTGCGTCCCGATCTGCCCGAGCGGCGCCAAGTACACGCCGCTGCGCACCCAGGCCCGCTGGGCACCGACCGTCGAACTGCGGACCGACGCCGTGGCCGCCCGCGTCCTCGCCGACGGCACCGGCCGGATCACCGGCGTCGACTACCTCTCCGGGGGAGCCACCCACCGGGTCGAGGCCGACCTGGTCGTCCTCGCCGCCCACGCGATCGAGAACGCCCGGCTGCTGCTCCTCTCCGGCCTGGCGAACCGCAGCGACCAGGTCGGCCGGAACCTGATGGACCACCCGGCCCTGCTCACCTGGGGGCTCATGCCGGACCCCGTCGGCCCCTACCGCGGCCCGGGGTCGACCAGCGGGCTGGAGGCGTTCCGCTTCGGGGGCGGCCGCACCCGCCGCGCGCCGTTCCGGGTCGAGATCGGCAACTGGGGCTGGTCCTGGGCCGCCGGCCCGCCGCAGGTCGAGGTGGCCGAACTGCTGGCCGCCGGAGCGCGCGGGAAGGAGCTGAGGGAGCGGCTGGGAGACCGGCTCGGCCGGCAGTTCGCCCTCCAGTTCGAGCTGGAGCAGCCCGCCGACCCGGCCAACCGCGTCACCCTCGACCCGGACCGCCGGGACCGGCTGGGGCTGCCGCGCCCCGCCCTGCACTACGACCTCTCGCCGTACGTGCGGCGCGGCATGGCCTCGGCTCGCGCCGTCTCCGACCAGCTGTTCGCGCTGCTCGGCGCCGAGGACCACACCCGTTACGAGGCCGGGCCGCGCTGGCCCGGCCGGCTCGAACACGAGGGCCGCCCGTACGCCTACCGGGGGGCGGGCCACGCCGGCGGCACGCACCTCATGGGCGACTCGCCGACCGACTCCGTCGTCGACCAGTGGCAGCGCTGCTGGGACCACCCCAACCTCTACGCCGTCGGCTGCGGATCGATGCCGTCGCTCGGCACCTCCAACCCCTCGCTCACCATGGCCGCGCTCGCGCTGCGCAGCGCCGACCGGATCCACCGCGACCTGCTGGCGCTGCACGGACCGGTGACGATCGCCGAACCAGCTGCGCCTGCGGTGCCTGCGGTGCCTGCGGCGCCTGCCGCAGGCACCGCGCCGGTCGACCTGCCCGTGCCCGCCCGACGACCGACGGAGTCCCGATGACCGCACTCCCGCTCCCGCCCGTCCCCGAGCCCTACCACCTGCCGTTCCACTACGGCGCGCTGCACAACATCGGGGTGGACTACCTGGTCGCCCCGGGCCCCTGCCGCGACCTGCTCGCCAAGCGCCACCCCGGCCTGGCCGTCGCCCTCTTCGACGGCATGGCCTGCGTCTCGCTGAACTACCAGCTCTACTTCGCGCAGTACCCGGGCGGCGGCGGGATCACCCAGGAGGTGGAGATCAACGTCATCGCCCACCCCGCGTTCGCCGAGGACCGCCTCCCCGAGCTGAACTACGGCCAGTACGCCCGCGGTTACGACCAGACCAAGCTGCTCGGGATCGCCCGGATGCACGTCCTCTGCGACAACCCGCTCGCCATCGACGCGGGCCGCAGGCTCTACGCCGAGCCGAAGCGGCCCGGCTGGTTCGAGGCGGAGCTGCCCTCGCTCAACGCCGCGTCCGTGCGAGAGCGCTGGTCGGTCTCCTGCCGCCGCGCCGCGCTCGGTCCGGACGGGCTGAGCCGCGAGGACGGCGAACTGTTCGCCGTCGAGGCCGACCTGGTGGGCCTCACGCCCGAGGCGGTCAACAACACGCCGATCACCGGCTACGGCACCGACGAGGAGGGCCGGCTGCTGGCCGGGCCGCTCGACGTCCATGACACCTACCGGTTCTACGCGCTGGACGACCGCACCGCGGATCGGGTCCGCCTCACCCTCGGCGAGCGCCCCTCGGCCGACGACGCGGTCGCCGACCTCGACCGCCTGATCGGGACGGCGCCCGCCGCCGGCGTCTGGACCTACCAGTCCCCGCCGGTCGCCGCCCACAACCGGCCCTACTACGTCCGCTGAGCCGCGCCCACGGCCCGCACCTCGCCCCGGAGGCCGGGCGCGCGCACCTGACCGCCCGACTCCCCGCCCGGCCACCCCGCCCGCCACCGGAGCCGCTGCCAGACCCCCGGACGACGGTCATCTCGGAACAGCAGCCGCTCAGCTTGTTCTTGAACGTCCGGCTCGAACGGGCGGGCCCGGTGATCATTCGTCCGGTGTACTGGGGACGGCGGCACGGGTACCGCGTTGAACTGACACCGGATCGTTGCCGCGATCCGGCTCTCACCAGCAAGAACGCCCTCAGGCTCTGCCTACGATCACCCCTGTGAATGAAACGCATGGCATAGCCCAATGGATGATCCACCTGCTCTGGGAAGACACGGTCAAGAAGCTCGGGGTCGTTGCTCTCATCGTTGTCGGGATCGGCTCCCTCGTCCGGATCGAGTGGGCACGACGAGCAGCGGGGCGCTGATCCGTCCGGCGCGACCTCCTGGGCGGAAGGTGTGGACGGCGATGCCGCGGCACGTCGTCGGCGACGCCGGCTCGCACTGCCCCCCGACCGCGCGCACCACCCCGGCGGGCCCCTGAGCCAACCGGCCCGGCCCGGCCGGGGGCGTTCCTCAGGAGGTGTGGTCGGGCCAGGGGATGTCGGTGGCGACCGGGGCGGTGTAGTCGATGCCGGGCACCGAGAAGCCGTAGAGGCGGCGGACCTCGGCGCGGAACCAGTCGAGGTCGGCCAGGTCGGCGATGGTCGCCGTGGTGGCGCTCTCCCAGCGGGCCGCGACGGCGGCCTGGACGTCGTCGGTCAGTTCGAAGGTGTCCAGGCGGACCCGGCCCTCGTCGTCCAGGGCGAGCGGGGCGGTGCCGGTGAGCTGGTCCCACAGGGCGGCGAGTTGGTGGATCGGCGGGACGAGGCCGCCCCCGAGGACGCCGCGCAGCAGGCCGGTGTAGAGGGCGATGCCGGGGATCGCGGTGGAGGACTGGGTGACGGCGGCGCCGTTGACGGAGGTCACGGCCCGCCCGCCCACCGTCCTGCCGAGCCGCGCGTCGAGGGTGCGGGCGGTGGCCTCCAGGTGGGCCTTGGCCGCGCCGATGGTGCCCTGCCGGTAGATCGCCGCCGTCAGCGACGAGCCGATGTAGGAGAGCGCGGCGGTGCTGAACCCCTCGGCGAGCAGGCCCCGCCCGGCGAGGTGGTCGATCCAGCGTTCCCAGTCGCCGCCGCCCATCACGGCCACGGTCTGTGCCACGTCGTCGCCCTCGGCCGGCCCGGTCTCGACCTCGCGGACCTCGGGCACGCCGTCCTCGTCGAAGACCAGGGTCTTGGTGCGGTTCACCCCGCCGATCGGCTTGAGGACCGAGGCGTAGGTGGCTCCCGTCTCCGGGTCGGTACGCCGGGGCGCGGCCACCGAGTAGATCAGGTGGTCCAGTCGGCCGCCGAACCGCTGCTCGACGAGATCGGCGACCTGCTCCTTCATCGCGTCGGAGAACGCGTCACCGTTGAGGAAGACCATGTCCCGCCCGGCGGCGCGGGCCAGGTCGGCGGTGGCGGCGGTGCGGTACCAGCCGGCCGTCGCGGTGCGGCGTGCGGTGGGGGCCTTCTCGAAGGACACGCCGATACCGCGGATACCCGCCCGCTTGAGACCGGCGAGCGTGGCCGCCAGACCGTACCCGGCGGAGGAACCGATGACCAGCGCCACCGGCCCGTCGCCCTCCGGCGGAGCGGCCGGGGCGGGGCAGGCCTGCCACATGTCGGCCACCAACTGCCCGCACCCGGCCGGGTGGGAGTCGAGAAAGAGGAAACCCCGGTTGCGGGGAGTGAGAACACGCTCGTTCACGATGGCAGTCCTTGGGTCGGCCGTGACAGGAGCGCGGCGGCCGACCGGGCCACCGCGCCCTGCCAGTCTGTTCCAGGTCGCATGCGGGCCGTGGGCCCTGCCAGGAACAATGATCGCGAGACGATCTTGGAGTGTTTCCACCATGTACGGCCGGGCGAGGAGCGGCCCCGACCTGCCGGCCAGGGCCGCTCGGGGGGAGTTCCGCGCTCGCGCTCGGTGGCCCCGGCGGGACCGGGTGGACGTTCTCGGGCAGCGCTCGGTGGACCGGTCAGTCCTGCGACCGGCCGACCGGGAGCGGCTCCCCGCCACCGGACAACGCGGCCTCCGACTCGTACTCGGCGTGGACGCCGCTCTCCCCGCCGGCGGCGGCCGGCTCCTCCTCCTCGGAAGGGTTCGGCGCCCGTGACCAGCGGCCGGCGAGGAGCGTGCCGGCGATCAGCTGGAGCTGGTGGTACACCATCAACGGCATCACCAGCAGCCCGGCCTGCGGTCCGAACAGGACGGTCGCCATCGGCAGGCCGTTCGCCAGGCTCTTCTGTGAGCCGCAGAGGAGGGCCGCGATGCCGGACGCCCGGTCGAGCCCCAACAGGCGGGCGCCGAGCCCGGTGAGGGCGACGGTGGTGGCGAGCAGGGCGAGCAGCACCGCCAGCAGGCCGAGCAGGGCGGTGGGGGTGGTCATGCTCCAGATGCCCTGGGCCACCGCCGCGCTGAAGGCGGTGTAGACGACGAGCAGGATCGAGCCCCGGTCCACCGGGGTGAGGAGGCGTTTGTACCTGGTGAGGAACCCGCCGATCCTCGGGCGCAGCGCCTGCCCGAGGAGGAACGGCGCGAGCAGTTGCGCACCGATCCGCAGCAGGCCGTCGGCGGACAGGGTGGTGTGGGCGCCCAGCAACCAGGCGGCCAGCAGCGGCGTGAGGAGCAGGCCGGCGAGGCTGGAGTAGGTGCCCGCGCAGATGGCAGCCGGGACGTTGCCGCGAGCGGCGCCGGTGAGCGCCACCGAGGACTGCACCGTCGACGGGACGAGGCAGAGGAACAGCACGCCGGTCTGCAACTGCTCGGTGAGCGGACGGGGTGTCAGGGCGGCGGTGGCGAGCCCGAGCAGGGGGAAGAGGACGAAGGTGCAGGCCAGGACCAGGCCGTGCAGCCGGAGGTGGCGCAGCCCGGCCAGCGTCTCGCGGGCGGAGAGCCGGGCCCCGTACAGGAAGAAGAGCAACCCGACCGCGAGGTCGCAGGCCAGCTCGGCCCCCCGGGCCGCCCGACCGGTGGCGGGCAGCAAGGTGGCGAGCAGGACGGTACCCGCCAGCGCCGCCACGTACGGGTCGAGCCCGCGCAGCCGGAGCCCGCGTCGAGCCGGACCGGGCCCGGGCGGCGCGGCCGCCGCGGCGGCCGGCCCCGTACTCGGGCCCGCTGCCACGGCCTCCGGGCCCTCCGGCCCCGCAGCAGCCCGATCCGGCGGACCGGGCGGGCCCGGCGAACCTTGCTGACCCGGCGTACCCGGCGGGCCGGCACCGGGCCCATGAGCCTGGTGCCGGAGCCCGCCGCTCATTCGTCGCTCCCTGCCGACGAGTCGACCGCGGTGACCGGCGCGATCCCCAGCACCGTGCCCACCAGGGCATTGGCCGGCCCCTGGTCACTGCCCGCCGTGCCCTGTCCGGACTGGAGGTTGCCCGACTTGTCGATCTCCAGGAGCGAGTCGGTGCTCACCAGCGAGTCCGAGTGGGAGTTGTCGATCACGGTGATCAGGCCGCCGCCCGCCACCGCGGGCGAGCCGGCCCCACCGAGCAGAACGCAGGCGCCGAACAGAGCGGCGGCGGCCGGGCGCCACAGGGCCGGAGGCCACAGGGCCCGACGCCTCGGAGGTACCTCCCCGGCCGACACCGGTGCGCGATTCGGTGCCGGCCCGCGCGGGACCGCACGGCCCCGCCGCGAGCCGCCCGACGCCGAGCCGCCCGACGCCGAGCCCCCCGACACCGGGCCGCCCCCCGCCGGGCCCGGCCGCGCCCCGCCGCGCGATGCGGACGTCACGCTCCTACCGCCTCGCGCCGGCGCGGGCGGGCGATGTTCCGCTCCAGCAGCTCGGTGGACTCCCGGACCCCGATCTGGGGGCTGTCCTCGGCGGGGGCCGGGAGTCGGCCGTCGGCCACCTTCAGCCCGGCCAGCGCCTCGTCCATCGCGCGGTGCGCCGCGAACAGGCAGGGGGTGCTGTAGATGGCGACGTCGACGCCGAGCTCGCCCAGCTCGGAGAGCGAGAGCCGGGGGGACTTGCCACCGGCGATCTGGTTGAACAGCAGCGGCTTGTCCCCCACGACCTGCCGGATCCGGCGGATCCACTCCTCGCTGCGCACTCCGTCCACCAGGACGATGTCGGCGTCGGTGGCCGCGAGCGCCTCGGCCCGCAGCAGGATGTCACTCTCCTCGGTGGCATCCGTCCGGGCCACCACCACGAGGTCGGTGCGGGCGGCGAGGACCTGGTCGAGCTTCTCCAGGTACTCCTCCAGCGGCAGGACCTGCTTGCCGTCGGCGTGACCGCAGCGGCGGGGGCGCTTCTGGTCCTCCAGGATGACGCCGGAGGCGCCGATCCGCTCCAGCCTGCGCACCACGTGGCAGGCCACCTCCGGATCGACGTAGCCGTCGTCGATGTCGACCAGGAGGTGGTGCTGCGGGAACGCGCCGCGCAGCCGCTCGACGAAGGCCACCATGTCGGGCCAGGCGATGAACCCGATGTCCGGCAGGCCGTAGTAGGACGCCGCGAAGCCGAAGCCCGAGACGAACATGCCGTTGTAGTGCTCGGCCGCGATCGAGGCCGAGTACATGTCGTAGACGCCGATGAGCGGGGTCGTCCCCTGGGCCGCGACGTCCTCGCGGAGGCGCTGCCCGTAGCCCGGCGCCGTGTCTTCGTGAAGCATTGCCTTCTCCTCACCTGCCGAGGTGGGGCGCGGCGCGGCGGGCGGCGGGACCGGCTGACAGCCGGCTACCGCCCGGGCGCGACGCGCACCGGACTTTGCCTGAACTTGGCCATCACTAGGGCCAAATGAGGCACTCTCACTATGCGACCTTTAATGTTCCGTGGGCAAATCTTTAAAGGAAGTTCCCCCGTGTGAGTGATGCGCAGTCATATCAATTCGGAATGGCGTAGGAGAATCCGCCGTGGGCGCGCAGGGCACCCCGGGTCCCGGCCTCCGGATCCCGGCCGGCCGCTCCGCGCCCCCTGGGGCCGTGTCGGTCCTGACCGCCGGTCAGGCGTCGGCCTCGCCGGTCAGGCGTCGGCCTCGCTGAGCCTCAGCCACCCGCCGACGACGTACCAGTGGCCGCCCGCGCGCAGGTGGTCCACCAGGGCCCGCTGGAGCGGGGTGTCCCGGGGCAGCGACTCCAGCGGCCGGCCGCTGTCGCCGAAGACGTAGCGGAGCGGGTTGTCGTCCGCCGGCTCGCCCGGCGGGCGCAGCGGGGTGAACCGTTTCTGGAACCGGACGATGTTGGAGTCCTCCGGCAGGTGGCGGCGGAGCTGAGGGTCCAGCAGCCAGGAGGAGATGAACGCCGTCGCGTACGGCTCGGTGGGGAAGTGCCGGGCGAAGAAGTCGCGGGCCCGGGCCAGCGCACGGTCGCAGGCCTCGGCGGAGAGCGGGCCGCTGTGGTCGGGGATGTGCAACTGCAGGCTCCACGGGCCGAACCCGGCCGCGGCCGCCGATTCGGCGTCCGCCCCGGTGAGCCGCTTGGGCTGGAACTGGAGCCGGCCGAGCTGGTACAGCTCGCCCCGGAAGTGCAGGGTCAGCCAGGAGGGGTTGCCCAGCCCGCCGGGGTGGCCCCGCCAACGGCTCACCACCAGCTGCCGGCCGAGGTCGGCCAGGGTGCTCCTGGTCACCGCCGGGCCGATCCCGAGGGCGCGGTGGTACGCCCGGGCGTGCGGGGCGAGGGCGACGAAGAGCAGGGTCAGGAGGTGGCCGTCGGCCTCGAACCCCGCCGGCCGGCTGCCGTGGAGACCGGACGGCCGGCCGAGCGTCCCGACCGCCGCCACCTGCTCGCGCAGGGCCTCGTCGAACGCGGCCCGCAGCCCGCCGTCCCGGGCCAGCCGGGTGCGCGCGGCCAGCACGGCGTTCACCTCCTCGAACGGGACGGCGAGTTCGAGCAGCGCCTCGGGCAGCTGCTCCGCGTCCGGCAGCGTGACCGGCTCCAACGCGACCTCCTCAGGGCCCGGCGGCGACCCGCCGACCCTATCGGTGCGGTGCGGTGCAGCGCGGTGCGGTGCGGCCGCCGAGTCCGGGGGGCCCAAGCGCGGGCCGGGGGCGGGCCGAGGGAGGGCCGAGGGAGGGCCGGGGCTCAGCGCAGCAGCGCGAACACCACGGCGCAGACACCGCCGAGCGCCGTCCCGGCGAGCACCTGCGCGGCCGTGTGGGCCTTCAGCACCAGCCGCGACCAGCCCACCGCCACCGGCGCGGCCGCCGCGACCGGCAGCGCCGCCGGGCCGAACGCCAGCACCAGGATCATCGCGGTGCCCCCGGCCACGGCGTTGTGCAGGGATATCTGCCACCAGACCGTGACGGCGAGCGCCGACACCAGTCCGGCCAGCATCGCCACGACCAGGGCGGCGACCTCCGCCGGGGCGTCCAGCGCGTACAGCAGGGCCACGCCCGCCACCACCGACAGCAGGCTGGCGGCCATCGGGACGACGCGCTGGCGGCGGACCCGGATGTGCTTGTCGGTCAGCGCGCCGCGCCGCACCCCGAGGGCGATGACGCCGAGCGGCACCACGCCGCAGAACAGCGCGGCCAGCAGGCCCCAGCCGGCCCCGGACCAGCCCTCGGTGCTGTGCGCGCCGACGAGCAGCAGCAGGGCGATGACCAGATGGGCGGGCGCCAGCGATTCGGTGAGGACCCGCGCGACCCGTTCGCGTGGTGAGGAGGTGGCGAAGGCCGGCGGCTCGGGAGGCAGGAAGACGCTCATCCGGGCAGCTCGGAGGGGGTCGGCGCGGTGGTGGTCCGGTGCATCGCGACAGCCTACCGAGCGGGATCGACGCCATCCGCCCGGCCCCGGCGGGAGGGGCGGCCGGCCCTGCCGGGGGCCGCCCGGCCCTCCCCGCGAACGCCGGCGAGGGACCAGCCGGCGCGGGATCAGCCGGTACGGACCACCGGCCGGCCCGCGCGGCGGTCGCGCAGCGCCTGGAGCAGCCGCCTGGTCGCGCGGGTGGCGACCGGCGGCAGCAGGTCCAGCGCCAGGCGCCGCGGGGCCGAGCGGTGCGCCTGGGCCGCGCCCGGCTTGACCGCGTACTTCAGCCGCACCACCCGCGCACCGGCGATGGCGTCCTCGTCCACCGTGTAGCCGCCGGCCCGCCAGTCCCGGCCGAGCAGCACCCGCTGGAGTTCCTCGGCGTCCCCCCAAGTCCCGTAGAACTTCATGGGGGTGAGCAGCACGGGCCGCAGTCCGCCGGTGAACACCGCCTGCCAGACGGCCGCCGAGACGCCCGGGGTGTGCTCCGAGCGGTAGTCGTCGAGCGCGACCAGCCCGTTCTCGCCCAGTGCCGCCCGGGCGACCTCGATGTCCCCGGCCACGTGCTCGTAGAGGTGCGAGGCGTCGATGTGGACGAAGCGGCAACTGCCGTCCGGGATCCGGCGGTCGGCCAGTACCGAGGTGGGGGCCTGCACGATGACCGGCAACCGCGGGTGGAACGTGAGGTAATTGGCCTCGAAGGCGCTCCTGGTCAGGGTCTTGCGGTAGGACATCGTCATCTCGGCGGCGTTGTCGGCGTCGCCCGCCTCGGAGTCGAACAGGTCGCAGACGGTCAGCTGCTCGCCGGGCCGGAGGTGGTCCCCGAGCAGGACGGCGCTCCGGCCGAGGTAGGTGCCCAGTTCGAGGATGTCGCCGGTGTGCCCGGCCGCGCTCTGTTCGGTGAGGAAGTGGGCGAAGGCCTCCTGGTCGACCTTGAAGAACCAGCCGGGGATGCCGTCGCGCGTCAGCTGCTGCGGGCGGGCGGTTCCGGTGTCGGCAGTGGGCACGGCGGCCTCCAGGGGTGCGGGCATGGCCCGGCGCGTACGGTTCACCCCGCGGCGGCGCCATGGTGTGAGGCGGATCATCATAGCGACGACACGCCCCAGTTGCGCCAGGCCCGGAACAGGAATCGGCGGACCGTTTCGCACCCTTGTCCGGGCACCCGAGCACGCCCCGGGCGACCGCGGGCGGCGGCCCTTCCGTGCCCCTCCCGCAGCCCGCCTCAGGACGCCCGGCCGCCCTCCAGGTCGGCGATCGTCCCGGCCAGCCAGGCCCGCTCGGCGGCGCCGGACGCGCGGGCGACCAGCAGCATGCCGCGCCGGAACGGGCTGGACTCCTGCTCGGCCGCGACCGGCCGGCCCTGCGCGTCGTAGAAGAAGCTGCTCGGCGCCTCCAGGAACGCCAGCCGGCGCCGCAGGACCGCGGCCTGCGCGACCGGGTCGGTGAGGCGGTCGAGGAAGGCGGCCACGGTGAAGAAGCGGATCTGGTCGGAGATCTCGGCCTCGGCCGGGTCGGCCAATCGGCGCTCCAGTTCGGCCCGGCCCGCCGCGGTGAGCTCCAGGACCTGCCGCGGCGCGGCACCGCTGCCGGGCTCACTGCGGCGCTCCAGCAGTCCGGCCTTCTCCAGACGGGCGATGGCGGGGTAGAGCGCGCCGTCGCTGACCGGCCGGGCGTGGCCGGTCAGGCCGGTGATCCGTGACTTCAACTCGTAGCCGTGCAGCGGCTCGTCGTACAGGAAGCCGAGGATCGCGAGGGTGAGCACCGGTGAAGCCCTTCCGTCGTCGCACGCGCGGTTCGGGCGTCATGGTACCTCTTGCCGATGTGCCTCTAAACGATGTATCTCTGTTCGAGACACCAAGAGGGCGGCCGAGCGCTGCCGACGGAACCGGGGGGCGACGTGCGAGGACATCTGCCGAGGCTGATCGGATTGGCAGGGCCGGTCTACGCCGGACTCCTGTCCGGGGTGATCGCCTCGGTCATCAGCACGTACTGGGTCGGCGGGCTCGGCGCGCCCGCCGTCGCCGCCGTCACCCTCGCGGGCACCGTCGAGAACCTGCTGCTGGGCCTGGTCCTGGTGGTCGCCTCCGGCACCACCGTCCGGATCTCGCACGCCGTCGGCGCCGGGGACCGCGCGGCGGCCGGCCGGACCGCGCGGGCGGCCTGGCGGCTCTGCGCCCTCGGCAGCCTGCTGCTCGCCGTCCCCGGCTTCCTGCTGCGCCACCCGATCGCGGACGCCTTCCTGGACGGCCCCGCCGCCGGACTCGCCGCGGACTACTTCGCGATCGCCTTCCCCGCCGTCGGACTCTTCTTCGGTCAACGGGTGGCCGACGAGCTCTTCAAGGGCACCGGCGACACCCGGACGCCGATGCGGCTCGCCCTGCTGACCAACGCCCTGCTGCTCCTCCTCGACCCGCTGCTGATCCTCGGACCCGGACCGTTCCCGGCGCTCGGCGTGACGGGCGCGGCGCTCGCCCTGACCACCGCGCGCGCCCTCACCTTCGCCGTCACGCTGCTGCTCCGGCGCCGGCGCCGCCGGGGGGCGCCCCCGGCGGGCGGGCTCCTGCCGGAGGCCCGCCGGATCGTCTCCGCCGGAGCCTCGTTCGGCCTCGACTTCACCGCCCGGATGGGCGTCGGCACGGTGCAGCTCGCCCTGGTCGCGTCCTTCGGCGTACCGGCGGTCGCCGGCTACGGCGTGGGCTACCGCGTGATGCTGGTCGTGACCATGGCCTTCTACGCCGTACGGCAGGCCGCCGCCATCGAGGCGGCCCGGCTGACCGGCGCGGGCGACACGGCGGGGCTGCGCACCCTGGGCCGTGACACCGCCCGGCTGGCCGGCACCCTCGGCGCGGGCGCCGCCGTCCTCTGCGCGGCGCTCGCGGTGCCGGTGACCGCGCTCTTCACCCGGGACGACGCGGTCGCCGCCCAGGCCGTCGGCTACCTGCGGATGGCCGGGCTCTACGTACTGCCCTACGCCCTGGTGGTGACCCTCGGCGGCGTGCTCCAGGCCACCGGCGCGGGCCGCCGCCTGGTGACGGCCAGCCTGCTCGGACTCGGCGTCCAACTCGCCGCCGGTGTGGCCCTGTCGGTGCCGCTCGGGGTGAACGGCCTCTGGACCGGCATGGCGGTGGGCGCGCTGACCCAGCTGATCCTGATGCGCCTGCCGGCCCCGAACCGCCGCCGAACCCCCGGGCCGGTGGGCGAGCCCGCCGAGCCGGTCGGCGCGGCCGAACCCGCCGGGCAGACCCCGCTTCGGGCCACGCCGGAGTGACGCCCACCCCGATGCGATCCCGAAGCCACGAAGTGCGGCTTCCGAGTAGAATTCGAAGGTGATCTCACCCTGCCGACAGGGGAGTAGCCATGATCGGCGTCACCGTTACCTTCTCCTACCCCGGCGACTTCGACCGGTCACGGATCGTCGACGTCGCCGCGACCGCACGCCCAATGTTCGAAGGCATGCCGGGCGTGCGGTTCAAGTTCTTCACCTTCAGTGAGGAGCGGCAGCAGGCGGTCAATTTCTACGTCTGGGAGTCCAAGGAGCAGGCGGAGAAGTTCTTCTCCGCCGAGCTGCGCGAGCGCGTGACCGGTCTCTACGGCGCAGCGCCGTCCATCGAGTACGTGGAGATCGCCGAAATCGTCGACAACTCGACGGCGTGAAGCGATCGACGGGCCCGAGGGCACCGACCGGGAGGACGTACGCCCTTGCGGGGGAGTGACCGGTTCAGTGCCCCGGCCGCGTCGCCTCCACCACCCCCGCCGCCCGGGCCCGGGTCGGGAGGCGGGTGGCGAGCAGGACGCCGACCGCCGCCGTGGCCGCGAGGACCAGCAGGGCCGGGCCCATGGCGGTCACGAGCGGACGGCCGGCGGTGAGGGTGGTCGCGGCGGCGGTCCCCAGGGCCGGGCCGACGTTCATCACGGTCTGCTGGAGCCCTCCGGCGACGCCCGCGTCCGCCACCGAGGCGTCGCGGACGAGGGCGGCCGTCGCGGTGACCATCACCGCCCCGAACCCGCTGCCCAGCAGGAGGAAGCTGCCGCCGATCGCGACGGCCCCGGTGGACTCGTCGAACCGGGCCGCGAGCAGGGTGCCGAGCGTGAGCAGCAGCATCCCGGCCCCGGCGGTGGCCCGGGCCCCGTGGCGGCGCATCAGCACCGCGGCTGCCGGGGCGGCGGCGACCATCGTGACGGCCAGCGGCAGCGCCCGGACGCCGGACTGGAACGGGTCCAGCCCGAGCACGTCCTGGAGGAAGTAGGTGGCCAGGAACAGCGTCCCGAAGAGCGCCGCGGACGCGGTCAGCAGTACCCCGAGCGAGGACGCGACGGTGGGCGAGGCGAACACCCGCGGCGGCAGCAACGGGTGTGCGGCGCGCCGCTGTTGGTGGACGAAGGCGGTGCCGAGCAGGGCTGCGGCGAGCAGGCCGAACGCCGTGGCGGCCGGCCGGCCGTGCTCGGGCACCCCGACGAGCGTGTGCACCAGGCAGACCAGCGCCGCCGCGAGCAGGGCGGCGCCCGGCAGGTCGAGCGCGCGCAGGGCGCCGGTGGACCGGTCGGCGGGTGGCTGCGGAATCCGCACGGCCAGCGCGGCGAGCCCGGCCGCGACGGCGGGGAGGACGGTGAGGAAGAAGACCGCCCGCCAGCCCAGTTGGGCGGTCAGCGCCCCGCCGACGACCGGTCCGGCGGCGGCCGCCAGGCCGATCGCGCTGGTGCGCAGGGCGATCGGCATCGCGAGCCGGTCGGCCGGGTAGGCCGCGCGCAGCATGCCCAGGGTGGCGGGCTGCAGCAGCGCGCCCGCCACGCCCTGGGCGACGCGCAGGCCGATCACCCCACCGATGCCGGGCGCCAGGCCGATCCCGGCCGAGGCGGCGGCGAAGCCCAGCACGCCCACGGCGAAGACGCGTTGGTGGCCGTAGCGGTCACCCAGCCGGCCGGCGAAGACCAGCAGACTCGCCACCGCGATCAGGTAGGCGGTGCTGGTCCACTGGACGGCGGTGAAGGAGGCGTTCAGGTCGTGCTGCATGGCGGGCCGGGCGACGGTGAGGACGGTGCCGTCCAGGGCCACGATCGAGGCGCCGGTGATGCTCCCGGCGAGGGTGAGGCGTCGGCGGGCGGGCGTCTTCACGGTGCCTCCGGGCCCAGGTGGGCGGCCAGGGCGGCGTGCAGCAGCGGCTCGATGTCGTCGCTGCCGGTGGCGAGTCGGAGGCTGCCCCAGGCGCGGAGCTGGGCGAGCCCGTGCAGGTTGGCCCAGAGTGCGGCTGCCGCCGCCGCGGGCTCCGCGCCGCTCGGTGGCCGCATCTCGGCGACCAGGGTGGTGAAGGTCCGGAAGAGCGGGAGGCTGGTCTGCCGCAGGCCGATGCCGCTGCCCTCCAGCAGGTCGTGGCGGAACATCAGCTCGAACATGCCGGGCTGGGCGGCGGCGAAGCCGAGGTAGCCGCGGGCGAGTGCGGCGAGCCGTTCGCGCGGGCCCGGGCCCGCGCCGGCCGTCGCCCGGGTGAGGTCGGCGGCCAGCTCGTCGAAGCCGTGCCGGGCGATGGCGGACAGCAGCTCGACGTGGGTGGCGAAGTAGCGGCGCGGCGCGCCGTGCGAGACGCCGGCCTGGCGGGCGATCTCGCGCAGCGAGAGCGCGTGGACGCCCTGGGACGTCACCAGTTCCACGCCGGCCGCCACGAGCCGGGCGCGCAGGCCCGAGTCCTGATCGTTCATAGACACTGTCTACCAGGATCGAGTAGACAGTGTCTACTCGCCGTCGCGGGAGTGGACGGGCAGAATCGGCGGTATGGACGAAGGCGGCGAATCGGCGTGCTGGCTGGACCGGGTCTGCCCGGAGTGCGGCCGGCTGCGCGAGCGGGCCGGGCGGCAGCCCTGCGAGAACTGCGGTGCGGTGCCGGACCCCGAGCCCGGCCGCCGGTCCGGGTCGGCCCGGGAGCCCGGCCCCGGGGCGGACCGGTCCGACTGATCCGCCCCGGGGCCCGGCCTCAGCGCGGCAGCCCGTTGGCCGGCTGCTCCTGCGCGAGCCCGTCCTGCGCGAACCCGTCCTGAACGAGCTCCGCCGGTTCCGGCCGCTCCCGTGTGATCGCCTCCGGCACGGCGGCGGCGTCGCTCGCCCCGGCGCCGGGCAGCCGTTCGGCGCCCGGCGTGACCCGGGCCGCCGGAGTCCAGCGCCCGCGCAGCGCCCCGAGGCGCTCCACCGCGGGCTGGGTGTACCGGGCCGCGAGCGGGCCGGTGACCACCAGGATCAGCACGTACGCGGTGGCGAACGGCCCGAGTTCGGGCTCGATCCCCGCGGTGACGGCCAGACCGGCGATGACGATGGAGAACTCCCCGCGCGAGACCAGCGCGCCGCCGGCCCGCCAGCGGCCGCGTTCGCCGATCCCGGCCCGGCGGGCGGCCCAGTACCCCGTCGCCACCTTGGTGAGCGCGGTGACCACGGCCAGCAGCAGCGCGGGCAGCAGGACGGGCGGGATGCTCGTCGGATCCGTGCTGAGGCCGAAGAAGACGAAGAAGACCGCCGCGAAGAGGTCCCGCAACGGGCTGAGCAGGGTGTGCGCGCCCTCGGCGGCCTCGCCGGAGAGGGCGATGCCGACCAGGAACGCCCCGACCGCGGCGGACACCTGGAGCTGCTGCGCGAGGCCGGCCACCAGCAGGGTCAGTCCGAGGACGACCAGCAGCAGCTTCTCCGGATCGTCGTGCGAGACGAACTTCGAGATCACCCGGCCGTAGCGGAGCGCGACGAAGAGCACGGCGCCCGCGGTGGCGAGCGCGATGGCGAGGGTGAGCGAGCCGGCGAGCAGGCCGGCGCCGGCCAGCAGCGCGGTCAGGATCGGCAGGTAGACGGCCATCGCGAGGTCCTCCAGCACCAGGATGCTGAGGATCACCGGGGTCTCCCGGTTGCCGAGCCGGCCGAGGTCGCCGAGCACCTTGGCGATCACCCCGGAGGAGGAGATCCAGGTGACGCCGGCCAGTACCACGGCGGCGACCGGGCCCCAGCCGAGCAGCAGGGCGGCGGCCGCGCCGGGCAGTGCGTTGAGCACGAAGTCGACGGCGCCGGCCGGGTACTGGGCCTTGAGGTTGGTCACCAGGTCGGCGGCGGTGTACTCCAGACCCAGCATCAGCAGCAGCAGGACGACGCCGATCTCGGCGCCGGTGGCCACGAACTCCTCACTGGCGCTGAGCGGCAGCAGGCCGCCCTTGCCGAAGGCCAGTCCGCCGAGCAGGTAGAGCGGGATGGGCGAGAACCCGTACCGGCCGGCTATTCGGCCGAGCAGGCCGAGGACCAGGATGACCGAGCCGAGTTCGATGAAGACGCTTGCGGTGTGCATCCGATCACTCCCTGCCCAGGATCGCGGCGGCGGCGTCCACGCCCTCGCGGGTGCCGATCACGATCAGGATGTCCCCGCCGGCCAGCCGGAAGTCGGGGGTCGGGGAGGGCACGGCGCCGGTGCGGCGCAGCACGGCGACGATCGAGGCGCCGGTCTCGGTGCGCATCCGGGTCTCGCCGAGCAGCCGGCCGTTCCAGTGCGAGGCGCCCTCGACGGGGAGGCGTTCGGCGACCAGGCCCAGGTCGGTGGTGTGCAGCAGGCCCGGGTTGTGGTGAGCGGGCGTCAGGGCGTCGACCAGGGCGGTGGACTCCTCGGCCGTCAGCCGGAACGCCTGGGCGCAGGCGTCGGGGTCGTCCGAGCGGTAGACGTTGAGGCTGCGTGAGCCGTCCCGGTGGGCGATGACGGACAGGTGCCGTTGTTCTCGGGTGGTGAGGTCGTACTGGACGCCGACGCCGGGCAGGGGAGTGGTCCGGACACGGGGGATCGACACGGCGGCTGTCCTCTCGTCAGGGCTTCCCGCTGGCGTGCGCGACGTCCGCCGGAACAGGGCCGGCCGTCCGCCGGAACTGGGCCGGCCCGGCGGGGCGGCCGCTCACCCGGACGGGTGAACGGCGCCGCGCCGCGTGCGACACGCGGAAGCGCTACCGTGCCAATGGTAATGACTGTGTAAAGCCCTCCTGGTGGGAGGGTCCCCGCGAGGGTCCGTACGGTCCGACGGGAGCGCTCGTCCGGCCGTGGACACGCGGTACCCCGGCCGGGTGCGCGCGTGGTGGCGCTCACCCGGCCGGGGTACCGGACCCGTGTGTCCGGACTGCGTCGGCGGGCTACTGGGGAGGCTGGTCGCGGAACTGGTCCTTGACCTTGTCCTGGGCCGTGTCGACGTGGCCGCTGTACTTGCCCTGGGTCCGTTGGTCGACGGTGTCACCGGCCTTGTCGACGGCCTTGTCCGCCTGGTCCTCGTGGCCCTTCAGCATCTGCTTGATCTTGTCGATCATGGACATTCGGTCACCCTCCTGGATGAGACGGCCCCTTCCCTCCAGGATCGCCGCGCCGCCGGATGTCCGCATCCGGTCAGCTTTCGCGGCAGGGTTGGCAAGGTGGCCCGGGGCATGTCAAATCGGGATCTCCATGGACTCTCGGAAGGACCTGCCGTGAATGCTCGGACCCGCCGCCCGACCGTCTCACTCCGCCCGGGCGCTGCCCGCACCACCCGGGTCGCGAGCTCCGCGCTGGCGGTCGCGGCCCTGGTGACCCCGCTGCTGCTGGTCGGCGCCGGGAGCGCCGCGGCCGCACCGGACCCGGGCCGCAAGGGAGCCAAGCTGGCCGCCCGGCTCGTCGAGGAGAGCAGTGCCGGCAGTGCCCGCCGGACGCTGGCCGCGCTGCAGCGGATCGCGGACCGCAACGGCGGCAACCGGGTGGCGGGCTCCCGCGGCCACGACGAGTCGGCGCGCTACGTCTACGAGCAGGCCCGCCAGGCCGGTCTGAAGGTGTCGAAGCAGGAATTCGAGTACACCTTCTTCCAGGCCCTCGCGCAGAAACTGACGGTGGTGTCCCCCCAGGCCGAGGACGTACCGGTGATCGCCATGACGTACTCCGTCGGCGGCCCGGCGGCCGGGCTGACCGCCCCGCTCGCGGTCGTCCCGGCGGACGACACCACCGGCTGCGAGGCGGGGGACTACGCGGCCGGCGCGTTCACCGGCCGGATCGCGCTGATCAAGCGCGGCGGCTGCAGCTTCGCCGTCAAGGCGGCCGCGGCGGCGGACGCCGGCGCGACCGGCGTCCTCGTCTACAACAACACCGACGGCGACCTCAACGGCACCCTCGGGGAGCCGACCGCCGGCCGCGTCCCGACCGGCGGGATCAGCAGGGCGGCGGGCGAGGCGCTGGTCGCCAGGGCCGCCGCCGGGCCGGTCACCGTGGGCCTGGACATCCGTACCCTCATGGAGAAGCGCAAGACCTGGAACGTCATCGCCGAGACCCGCGGCGGCGATCCGGCGAACACCGTCGTCATCGGCTCCCACCTGGACTCCGTGGTGGCGGGCCCGGGCATCAACGACAACGGCTCCGGCTCGGCGGGCGTCCTGGAGGTGGCGAAGAACCTCGGCGACCGGCCGGTCAGGAACAAGGTCAGGTTCGCCTGGTGGTCGGCCGAGGAGTTCGGCCTCAAGGGCTCCGAGGCCTACGTGGCGTCACTCTCCGAGGCCGAGCAGAAGAAGATCAAGCTCTATCTGAACTTCGACATGATCGCCTCGCCCAACTCCGCCCAGTTCGTCTACGACGGCGACGACTCCGATCACGTCGGCTCCGGCCCCGGCCCGGACGGCTCGGCGCAACTGGAGCGGCGCATCACCGACTACCTGGACCGCCGGGGCCTGCCGCACGAGGGCACCGACTTCACCGGCCGCTCCGACTACGGCCCGTTCATCGACGCGGGGATCCCGGCGGGCGGCACCGACACCGGCGCCGAGGTGATCAAGTCCGCGGCGCAGGCGGCGCGTTACGGCGGCACGGCCGGGGTGGCGTTCGACCCGTGCTACCACAAGGCCTGCGACAACCTGGGCAACCTCGACCTGAAGGCCTTCGACGTCAACATCGACGTGATCGCCGACGCCGTCGGCACCTACGCCTGGGACCTCTCCTCGCTGCACGCGCCGGTGGCGCCGCAGCACACCGAGGGCCAGGCCGGCAGCGGTGGCGGTCTCCACGAGGGCCACACCCACGAGGTCTCGGCCTGACCGCCCGGGGCCCCGCCACCGGGCGGGGCCCCGGCGCCGCTCCGTTCCCCGCCGCGCCGCGCCCTTTCCCCGTCGCGCTCCCGGGCCGCACCCGGACGGCGGCCGATCGGCCGGGGCCGATGAGTGCGCCGCCCGGGCTCCTGACACCATGGCACCGAGATCACGTCACCGTGACACCCTCGGAGGAGTCAGCATCATGAGCACGCACTACGACGTCGTCGTCCTCGGCGCGGGTCCCGGCGGCTACACCGCCGCCGTCCGGGCCGCCCAGCTGGGCCTGCGGACCGCCGTCATCGAGGCCAAGTACTGGGGCGGGGTCTGTCTCAACGTCGGCTGCATCCCCTCCAAGGCCCTGCTGCGCAACGCCGAGCTGGCGCACATCTTCACCAAGGAGGCCAAGACCTTCGGCATCAAGGTCGAGGGCACGGTGAGCTTCGACTTCGGCGAGGCGTTCCGCCGCAGCCGGACCGTCGCCGACGGCCGGGTCAAGGGCGTCCACTACCTGATGAAGAAGAACGGCATCACCGAGTACGACGGCCGGGGCACCTTCGTCGACGACCGGACCCTCCAGGTCGCGCTGAGCGGCGGCGGCTTCGAGGTCGTCACCTTCGACCACTGCATCATCGCGGCCGGCGCCACCACCCGGCTGCTCCCCGGCACCAGCCTCAGCGAGCGCGTGGTCACCTACGAGGAGCAGATCCTCACCGAGGAGCTGCCGGGCAGCATCATCATCGCGGGCGCCGGCGCGATCGGCGTCGAGTTCGCGTACGTGCTGCACAACTACGGTGTGAAGGTCACCATCGTCGAGTTCCTCGACCGGATGGTGCCGCTGGAGGACGCCGAGGTCTCCGCCGAGCTCGGCAAGCAGTACCGCAAGCTCGGCATCGAGGTGCTCACCTCGACCCGGGTGGAGTCGATCGACGACAGCGACCCGGCCGCCAAGGTCAGGGTCACCGTCACCCGCGACGGTCAGCAGCAGGTGCTGGAGGCCGACAAGGTGCTCCAGGCGATCGGCTTCGCGCCCCGGGTGAACGGCTACGGCCTGGAGAACACCGGGGTGAAGCTCACCGACCGCGGCGCGATCGACGTCGACGGCCGGGGCCGCACCAGCGTCGACCACATCTTCGCGATCGGTGACGTGACGGCCAAGCTGATGCTGGCCCACGCGGCCGAGTCGATGGGCGTGATCGCCGCCGAGACCATCGGCGGGGCCGAGACCATGGAGCTCGACTTCGTGATGATCCCGCGCGCCACCTACTGCCAGCCGCAGATCGCCAGCTTCGGGTACACCGAGGCGCAGGCCCGCGAGCAGGGGTACGACGTCAAGGTCGCCAAGTTCCCGTTCACCGCCAACGGCAAGGCGCACGGGCTCGGCCACCCGATCGGCTTCGTCAAGGTGATCAGCGACGGCAAGCACGGCGAGCTGCTGGGCGCCCACCTGATCGGCCCCGAGGTCACCGAGCTGCTGCCGGAGCTGACGCTGGCCCAGCAGTGGGACCTCACCGTGCACGAGGTGGCCCGCAACGTGCACGCGCACCCGACGCTCGGCGAGGCGGTCAAGGAGGCCGTCCACGGTCTGGCCGGGCACATGATCAACATGTGACACGGGCCCGCCCGGGGCCACGGTCAGGACCGCGGTCAGGGGTGCCGGGCGGGCGGCGCGACCGCCCGCCCGGCACCAGGCCAATCACCTCCGATTGGCCATGGCGACCCGCCGGGGCCACCGCTATCGTCCCCGCCATGCGCATTCACGTGGTCGACGCCTTCACCGACCGTCCGTTCGCCGGCAACCCGGCCGGCGTGTGCCTGCTGCCCGCCGGGGAGTGGCCGGACGACACCTGGATGCGGCAGGTGGCCGCCGAGCTGAACCACTCCGAGACGGCGTTCGCCCTGCCGCTGCCCGGCGGCGCCGAAGCCGACTGGGCGATCCGGTGGTTCACCCCCACCGTCGAGGCCACCCTGTGCGGGCACGCCACCCTGGCCACGGCGCACACGCTCCGCACCGAGCGGGGGATCCTCGGCACGGTGCGGTTCCGCAGCCGGTACCACGGGGTCCTCGTCACCCGCACCGACGAGGCCGGCGGCGTCACCCTGGACTTCCCGGCCGCGCCCGGCACCGAGGTCCCCGTCCCCGAGGGGCTGGCCGAGGCGCTGACCGTCGAGCCCGAGTCGGCCCGGCACACCGGCAGGCTCGGCGACCTGCTGGCCGTCCTGCCGGACGAGGCCGCCGTGCGCGACCTGACGCCCCGGCTCGACGCGCTGGCCGCCCTGACGCTCCGCGACGACCTGCGCGGCGTCATCGTCACCGCGCCCGCGGCCCGCGGCGACGCCGGGTACGACTTCGTCTCCCGCTTCTTCGCCCCGGCCCGAGGGATCCCGGAGGACCCGGTCACCGGCAGCGCCCACACCGCGCTCGCCCCGTACTGGACGGCCCGGCTGGGCCGTGACCAGCTCGCCGGCCTCCAGGTCTCCGCCCGCACCGGCCTGGTCCGGACGGCCCTCCACGGCGACCGCGTCCACCTCTCCGGCACCGCCGTCACCGTCCTCGACGGGACCCTCCACCTCCCGGGCGCGTAGCGGCCCCGGGCTTCGCCGGGGCGTCGCACCGGCGGAGAATGCCCGGGTGACAGACCTGACCCTCAACCTCTGGCGGCAGCCGCTCGGTGCGGTGCCGGAATCCGTCTGGGACCGCACCGACCTGACCGTCCTCATCCTGGCCGAGACCGGCCTGACCGAACTGCCGCCCGCCATCGGACGGTTGCGCCGACTCCGGACCCTCGACCTCGGGCACAACGCGCTTACCGCCGTGCCGGCGGAGCTCGGTGAACTCACCGCACTGCGCGACTTCCTCTACCTGCATGACAACGCGCTCACCCGGCTGCCGGACGCCCTCGGCCGGCTCGGCGCCCTGCGCTACCTCAACGTCGGCGAGAACCGGATCGGCGAACTGCCGGACGCCCTCGGTGGGATGACCGCCCTCGTGGAGCTGCGGGCCCAGCACAACCGGCTCACCCGGCTGCCGGACACCCTCGGCCGGCTCGGCGCCCTGCGCGAACTGTGGCTGCGCGGCAACGCGTTGACCGCTCTGCCGCCGTCCGCCGCCGGACTCGCCGCGCTGCGCGAGCTCGACCTGCGGGACAACGCCCTCACTGAGATCCCTCCGGTGCTCGCCGGGCTCCCGCTGCTGCGCCGGGTGGACCTGCGGAGCAACCGCATCACCGAACTGCCGGACTGGCTGGCCGGGTTGCCGGCCCTGGAGAAGCTCGACCTGCGGTGGAACGACGTCACACCGCCGCCCCGCCTGCTCGCCGCCCTCGGCGAGCGGGGCTGCGCGGTGCTGTACTGAGGACGCCCGCTCCCGATCGGCTCCGGGGCGCGGGCGAGCACCGGAAACGGATCGCCGGGAGCGCCGCCGCCCTGTTACCGTGGGAGGCATGAAGCGCGCTGCAGCCGTCCTGACGACGACGCCGGAGAGAGTCCCGGTGCGCTGACTGCTGACCTAGTCCGAAGCCCCGGGGCCGAGTGCCCCGGGGCTTCGTCGTTCCCGCCCACTCGGCCCAGGAGCGCCGCCTGCGGAGAGCCCCCGCAGGTGCCACCCCGCAGACCCGAGTGGAGACCGCCACCATGCACGACCACCGCCGCCTCGGCCGTGAACTCGACCTCTTCGACACCGACCCGCTGATGGGCGCCGGCCTGCCGTACTGGCTGCCCGACGGCGCCGCCGTCCGGCACACCCTGGAGGAGTTCGTCCGGGGGTGCGAACAGCGGGCCGGTTACCGCCACGTGTACTCGCCGGTGCTCGGCAAACGCGAGCTGTACGAGATCTCCGGCCACTGGTCGCACTACCGCGACGACATGTTCCCGCCGATGGACCTGGGCGCCGAACAGGTCGTGCTGCGCCCCAGCCTCTGCCCGCACCACGCCCTCATCTACCGCTCCCGGGCACGCAGTTACCGCGAGCTCCCGCTGCGGATGGCCGAACTGGGCGGGATGTACCGGTCCGAACCGTCCGGCGTGCTGGGCGGCCTCACCCGGGTCCGGGCGATCCAGCTGAACGACGCCCACATCTTCTGCACCCCCGAGCAGGCGGCCGACGAGGCGGTGGCCGCGCTGGAGCTGATCCGCGAGGCGCACCGCGCGCTCGGGATCCGCCCCGTCCGCTACCGGCTCTCGCTGCCCGGTGAGGGCGGGAAGTACGTGGCCGACCCGGCGCTCTGGGAGCGGGCCACCGCGCTGCTGACCGAGGTGCTGGAGCGGTCCGGCGTGCCCTTCGAGGCGGCCGAGGGGGAGGCGGCGTTCTACGGACCGAAGGTCGACGTCCAGATCGCCGACGGCGCCGGTCGCGAATCCACCCTCTCCACCGTGCAGATCGACTTCCACCAGCCGGAGCGGTTCGGCCTGCACTACATCGGCGCCGACGGGGCCAGGCACCGCCCGGTGATGGTGCACCGCAGTGTCATCGGCAGCGTCGAGCGGGTCGTCGCCCATCTGATCGAGCTGTACGGCGGCGCGTTCCCGGCCTGGCTGGCGCCCACCCAGCTGGTCCTGCTGCCGGTCTCCGAGGGGGAGGCCGACCAGGCCGGGCGACTGCGGCAGCGCTGCCTCGACCAGGGGCTGCGGGCCGAGGTCGCCGGGCCCGAGCACGGGACCCTGGGCGCCCGGATCCGGGAGGCCCGGCTGGTGCCGTACCAGGCGGTGATCGGGCCGAGGGAGGCGGCCGACGGCCAGGTGGCCCTGCGCCTGCGCGACGGCCGCCGGCTCGCCCCGATCCCGGCCGACGAGGCCCTGGCCCGGATCCGGTCCCTGGTCGGGGCGGGCAGCCCCGACCTGTGGGAGGCCGCCCCGGCCGGGGAGTAGCCGGCCCGCCGGGGGCGGCGGTCAGGAGGACTGCAGCTCGATCAGGTGGCCGTCCGGGTCGCGGAGATGGGCGGTGCGCAGGGTCGGGCCCCACGCGGGGCGGTCGGTGGCTTCGGCCGCCACGCGGGCGCCGTGGCGGAGGCAGAGGGCGAGCGCCTCGTCCACGTCGGTGACGCGGACGGCCAGCATGGCGGAGTCCTGGGCGGCCGGCGGGCTTCCGGTCGCTACCGCTCGCTCAGCCGAGCGGCAGCGGGCGCCGGGCGCCGGCGAACTCGGCCGCCCAGCGCGGGTCTTCGAAGACACCGGGCAGACGGGTGACCAGGGTGCCGGTGCGTTCGGCGTGGATCATCGCGCCGTCGCCCGCGTGGACGCCGACGTGGTGCAGCGGCGCGTCCGCGCGCGAGAAGAACAGCAGGTCGCCGGGGAGCAGGTCGGCCCGGGCGACCGGCTCGGAGCGGTGGTACTGCGCGACGGTGTAGTGCGCGAGGTCGACGGCGCCCCCGCTGGCCCGGTACCAGCTGTAGAGGGACAGCCCGCTGCAGTCGAAGCCGACGGTGTGCTCGCCGAGGCACTGGCCGTCGAGGTAGCCGTTCTCCTCGTCGCAGAACCCGATGCCCGCGCCCAGCCGGTCGCCGCCGCCCCAGGCGTACGGCACGCCGATCTGCGCGGCCGCCACCTCGGCGACCCGGCGGCCCAGGGCGGCCGGTGGCAGCGGCGCCGCGGCCGGTGCCGCCCGGGCCGCGACGGTCGCGAGGACGGGTACGGCGCTCGCGCCCAGGGCCAGCCCCAGGATCCGGCGGCGGCCGACACCGCGGCCGGGCAGTCGAAGCACCATCGCGGAACCCCTTCGTTCGGTGGGGCACCAGGATCGCCGTCCGGCGGGGCGACCCGCCATCACCCGCACCGGTGAACCGGGAGTGCGGGGGCGCGGGGGCGCGGCGGGAGGAGCGGGCGGCGGTTAATGGTTTGACCGGCGATCAGGAGGCTGCCGAGGATGGGGGCAGACATCCGTTCGACCTTCGGAGCCCCCATGAGCGGTACGGTCCGGCTGATCCGCAACCACCGGCTCACCCAGGCGGTGGACTACGCCTACGCCGCCTCCGTGGACGCGCCGGTGCGCTCGCTCTGGCTGGCGGGCGCCTGCCCGCTCGACGCGGAGGGGCGGACGGTCGCGGTGGGCGACTTCGGGGCCCAGGCCCACCAGGTCATGCGCAACCTGATCACCGTGCTGGAGGACGAGGGCGCCGCCCTGACCGACCTCGTCCGGACCACCGTGTACGTGGCCTCCTCCCGGCAGGAGGACCTGGTGACGGCGTGGGAGGTCTACCGCTCCTACCTGGGGAGCCACGACGTGCCCAGCACCCTGCTCGGCGTCACCGTCCTGGGCTACACCGACCAGCTCGTCGAGGTCGAGGCCGTCGCCGTGCTGTCCTGAGCGACCGCCCCCGTGGCGGCGGCGCGCCGGGGTCAGCCGGCGGCGAGGAGCTCGTCGAGCTGCTCGTACCCCTCGATCACGCCGCGGTCCATCCCGCTCGCCATGATCGCGTCGCGGGTGGCCAGGCTGTCGACGAGGGAGAGCGAGCTGACCCGGGTGCGGCCTTCGCCGACCGGCTCGAAGAGCACGGTCTCCAGCGAGACGCCGTCCGGTACGCCCTCGAAGGTGAAGGTCTGGACGAGCCGGCTGTCCCGGCGGACTTCGTGGAACGACCCGTAGAAGGAGGCGATCACCTCACTCGCCGGCCCGTCCCCGGCCCCGTCCCCGGCCCCGTCCCCGGCCAGTGCGGAGTAGCGGTAGCTGCCGCCGGTGCGGGCATCCCAGGTGTCGATCTTCATGACCCGGTCCCTGGGGCCGAGCCACCGCGCTACCAGCTCGGGCTCGGTCCAGGCGCGGAACACCCGGGCCGGTGGGGCGTCGAACTCGCGGACGATGCGGATGACGGGGAGTGCCGGGTCCGCCTCGATCGTGGTCCGGCGGTGGTCGCTGGAGGTCATGACGCTGCTCCTTCGTGCTCTTCGTGCTCTTCGGGGGATTCCGGGGCCGGGACGGCCGCTCCGGCCTCGTCGCCGTCCTCCATGGCGGCGAGGACGGCGTCCAGCCGACCGAACCGCTCCTCGGCCTGCCGGCGGTACCGCTCGATCCAGACCGTCATCAGATCGAGCACCTGGGGCTCCAGGTGGCACGGCCGGCGCTGGGCGTCGCGACTGCGGCTCACCAGCCCCGCCTCCTCCAGCACCTTGAGGTGCTTGGAGACGGCCTGCATCGACATGGCGTAGGACTCCGCGAGTTCGCCGACCCCGGCGTCGCGGACGGAGAGCCGGGCGACGATGTCGCGCCGGGTCGGGTCGGCCAGGGCGACGAACGCCCTGGACAGCGGATCGGTGGCCATCAGCGCACCTCTGCTTCTCCTTGCAACCGTTTGGTTGAGTACGAGGCTACTCCTCGCCGTGCGCGTGTTCAACCAATGGGTTGAGTAACCGCGCGGCTCGCCCCGGAACGCGCCGAGGGCCTGTGGCGGTCTCCGCCACAGGCCCTCGGGTACACCGGGCCGGGTCACTCCTGCTTGATCGCCGAGATGTCGAACTCCAGCACCACCTTGTCGCCGACCAGGACGCCGCCGCCTTCGAGGGCGGCGTTCCAGGTGATGCCGTAGTCCTTGCGGCTGATGGCGACCGATCCCTCCAGGCCGACCCGGAGGTTGCCGTACGGGTCCCGGGCGTTGCCGGTGTACTCGAAGTCGATGGTGATCGGGCGGGTGGTCTCCTTGATGGTCAGATCACCGCTGACCCGGTACTCGGCGCTGTTCAGCTGCTCGACGCCCGTCGAGGTGAAGGTGATCCTCGGGTGGTTCGGGGCGTCGAGGAAGTCGTTGGTGCGCAGGTGCCCGTCGCGCTGCTCGTTGCCGGTGTCGATGCTCTCGGCGCTGATCGACACCCGGGCGGTGGAGCGACTCGGGTCGGTGCCGTCGAGGTGGGCGCTGCCTTCGAAGGTCTGGAACGCGCCGCGCACCTTCGTCACCATGGCGTGGCGTGCCACGAAGCCGATCCGGGTGTGCGCCGGGTCCAGGACGTAGTCGCCGGTGAGATCGGCCAGCGGGGTCGTCGTGGTCACGGGGATCTCCTGAGGGGAACGGGGGCGGAGCCGGAGGGTGGGAGCCCCGCGGCGCCGGTCGCGCCCGTCCGGGGAGGGCGGCGGGCCGGGCGGGGTGCCCCGGGCCACGCTAGGCGTTCCGCCCCGGTGCCGCATGCGCTGTTCACCCGGACGGGCGGACCGGCCCGGAGGGCCCGGCGGCGCCCGATGCCGAACTCCGGGCCGGTGCGGCGGCTCCCTACGGGTGGGTCCGGCGGTGCCCGACGCCGAACTCCGGGCCGGTGCGGCGGCTCCCTACGGGTGGGTCCGGCGGCTCACTCCGAATCGGTCCGGCGGCTCCCGGAGGTCGCGCGGGGGAGCAGCGTGCGGTGCCCTGCCGTGCGCCGTCAGATTGGCCAGAACGCGTGTCCCGCACCGTGGTTGACGCGGGTAGCATCCCTGCACCGGCGCTGTCGACCGGTCCGTCCGGCCCCGTCGCCGGCCGGTGGCACCGGCGACGCCGTCCGGACGCGCAGCGAGTGGGGTGACCTCTTGGACGAGGCCGCGGAGCACCGCGCGGACCGCGCCGCGCCGTCCGCGCCGCGCGCCGCCGGGGCGGGTGCGTCGGACGGGCCCGATGCGCCGGACGTGGCGGACGCTGCCACGCCGGACATGCCGGGCGTGGTCCGCAACGAACTCTCCGTCGGGACGGCGGTGTCGATGTCGGTGGTCCAGGCCGGCCTCCTCACGGGCGGGGTCCACTACCACGTCACGTTCCCGGGCGGCCCCTCCACCGCGCCGCGACTGCCGCCGCCGCCCGACCCGTTCGCCCTGCCGGAAGGGCTGCTTACCGAGGAGCAGGCCCGGGAGGCCTACGAGGCCGCCTGCCTCCTGGAGTTGGAGTGGAGCGGCGGGGACGGGACGCAGAACCTGCCGAGGATCGAGCAGCTCCACCGGCTGGCCGCCGGGGCCGGGAACGCCGACGCGATGGCCCGGTTGGGGCTGATCGTCGAGGGCCGGATGCGGGCCAGGCTGCGCGGGGAGCTGCCGGAGGAGCCGTCGGCCGCCGACGCCGAGCTGGCCATGCACTGGTACCGGAGGTCCGCGCAGCTCGGCAGCGCGTTCGGCGCGCTCTTCCTGGGGACCCTCTACGAGGAGCGGCTCGGCAACCCGAGCGAAGCGCTGCGCTGGTACGAGAAGGCGGCCGACGCCGGTCACCAGATCGCCCGGTCCCGGTACGACGGCCTGCAGAAGCGACTCACGCTCGGGCTCGGCGCGCTGGCCGGCCGCAGGCGTTTCGACGACGGGGAACCGCGGAGCACCGATCCACAGGACCGAGAGGGAGGGCAGCCGGTGAACAACGGGTCGGCTTTCGAGCAGTGGCTGGAGCGGGAGTGGCGGGGCAGCGAGGCGATGGCCGTCGCGGCCTGCCTGTCCGCGCTCGCGGACGCGTGCGGCGGTCCGCACGGTGAGTGGGGAACGCTGGACGAGCAGGAACACGGCGTCGTGCTGGCGCACTTCAGTACCCTGCAGCCCACCCGGGTGACCCTCCCGGCCGTCGCCCGTGAGTACCAGGGGAACATCGGGGACGGGAACCTGCGGGCACTGGCCACCCGCCTGCGCAGGAATCCGCGCTCGGCCCCGTCCGCCCGGGAGCTGGCCCCGGTCTGGTGTCGGAAGGTGCGTGAGAACCGGGTGGAGACAAGGGAGTTCACCTACCTCGTCGAGCTGGACTACCACGACTACGACCGGATGAAGGCGCTGCTCGACGGGCTCGCCGAGCGGCTGCGGGCGGCCCCGCCCGAGGGGGACCGCCTCGCCGAGTACCTGCTCGACCTCCGGATGATCTCGGACGAACTGGCCCAGGCGCGCAACCGTGCCGTCCCGGCCTACAGCGGGCCCGACCGATGGGAGTTCTCGGTCATCCTCACCCCGGAGTACCTGGAGGTGCTGAAGGCGCACTCCGCCCAGTACGCCGCCGACCGGGCGGCTTCCGCGGACTTCCGGGCCTTCTGGAAGCGGATCGACGACGCCCTGAACGCGGCTCCCGCCACGCCGTTCCCGTAACTCCGGCGGGATCCCGACGCCTCTCGGCGGGCCGGGAGCGCGCCGCCGACCTCCCGATATACCGCGCGGTCGGTTTTCTGATCTTCGAAGTGACTGCCGGACCGGAGAAAACCGCAGGTTCGGTACGGGAATGCCTGCCGGTTAAGATACGGGCTGTCTGGTTTTGTTCGATCGGTGCGGTGGGCGGGGTGGTCGTGTGGTGCGGCAGGAGCGGGCGGTGCGGACGCGCCGGCTGATTCTGGAGGCGGCGGCATCGGTCTTCGACGAGTGCGGGTACGAGGCGGCGACGATCGGTGAGGTGGTGGCTCGCGCCGGCGTCACCCGGGGAGCGGTCTACTTCCACTTCGCCTCCAAGCGGGACCTCGCCCAGGGGGTGGTGGAGGAGCAGTTCGCCCACGACTCCGTGCCCGAACGCGCTTGCAGACTGCAGGAGTTCGTCGACACCGGCATGGTGGTGGCCCATCTGCTGCCGCGTGACACGGTGCTGAGCGCGGGCGCTCGGCTGTCGCTGGGCCAGGACGGCCTCGGGGACCTGGGCGGGGGCGCCGTCCCCGGGTGGATCTCCCGGTTCGAGGCGCTGCTGACGGCGGCGGGCGAGCGCGGCGAACTGCTCCCGCACGTGGTGCCGGCCGACACCGCCTGGCTGGTGACGGCGGCCTGGGCGGGTGTGCAGGTCCAGTCGCAGAAGCTCGCCGGCCGCGCGGACCTGGAGCGACGCGTCGCGGGCCTCTTCCAGCACCTGCTGCCGAGCGTGGCCGTGCCCGGGGTGCTGGCCTCCCTGGAGATGGATGCCGACCGGGGCGCCAGGGTGGTCGCCGAGGTCGCCGCCGCCCGCGCGGCCGCGGCCTGCTGAAAACCCGTCCGCCGGAGCCCTGTCCGTGTCACGCCGAACCGTACAGCGCGTCCGGTTTGGCGGCTCACAAACCGCTCGTCCCGTTTCTTGCGGTCCGATGCGGGGTCGACGCCGGTCCGGCGCCGGTCCGGCGCCGGGGCCGGACGCGGGGCCGCCACGGCCGTGCCCACCCTCCGGTCGGTCGGCCGCCCGGGCGCCCGGGCAAACCAATGTGCCAAGGATGCGTCGGCAGATCACCGGAGGGGTTACCCGGTGACCATCAGTCACGGCATCGTCGACGCGCGGGAGTTCGGGCGACCGGTGGCGGTCGGCCGGGGTGTCGCGGTGGGGCGGGGACGTCCCACCGGCGGCGCGACGACGGTCCGGCGCGGACCTGGCCGGCTCCCGCGGAACGGGTGACGGACGGCGGCGGTCGCCGGGTCGGTCCCGGCGTGGTGCGGGCGGGCGGAATGGAGGGCCGGTTGGTGCAGGAGAGATCGGAGCGGACGCGCGGGCGTCTGGTCGCGGCGGGAGCGGAGCTGTTCGACCGGTCCGGCTACGCGGGCGCGACGCTCGCGGACATCGCCTCGGCGGCGGGGGTGACGAAGGGCGCGCTCTACTTCCACTTCAGCTCGAAGGAGGAGCTGGCGCGGGCCGTGGTGGAGCACGCCGAGCGGGCGCTGCGGGAGGCCTGCTGCGCGCTGCGGACGGAATCCACGTCCGTCCAGGCTCTGATCGACGCGGGCTACTGGCTGGTGGCCTCGCTGGAGTCGGATCCGGTGGTCCGGGCGGCGTTCCGGCTGGGCCGCGAGGACGGGGCCTGGCAGGGCGAGGACGGACCGGTCGCCGGGGTCCGCGGCTTCCAGGGCGTCTGGGCGGGCGCCGTCCGGGAGCTGCTGGCGGGCGCGCGCCGGGCGGGTGAGCTGCGCGAACGCGCGGGCGGGGTCGGTCCGGAGTCCCTGCTGGTGGCCGCCGCGTGCGGACTGGAGGTGCTGGGCGGCGCGGCGCGCGGCCGGGAGGAGCTGGCCGGCCGGCTGCAGGCGTTCTGGGACTGGCTGCTGCCCTGCCTCGTCCTCCCGGAGGCGGTCGACTCCTACCGGACCGCGGCGCCGCCGGCCGGCTGACCCCGGTCGCGGCGGACGCAGTCCCGGCCCCGGTCGCCGGGGCGGACCGGCCGAGGGTCCGTGGGCCGGTGGGGCGGCCCGCCCGCCCCGGCCGTCCGGAGAAACCCGCGCCCTGCGGTCGAACGGCCCTGCGGTCGAATGTCAGTGCCGGGAGCCATGATGGCGGTATGAAGGACGCAGCCACCATGGCCTCTCCCGCCGGCAGGAGTGCCTCGTTTTCCCTCGCCCAGACGTGGTGGCCGATCGCGTAGTACTGCACTTGGTAATCCGGGTGACACTTCGTCCTAAGCACTACGGCGTAGTGGTGAAGCAGAACGCAGTTCTCGGTGTTGAGAGCGTGAATTCGTTGCTCTACGCTTTCGAATTAGGCGTCGACCTCAGTCTGATGCGTATGGAACGCGCTACCGTAGGGCGCGGCGTCAGCGATAGCGTGAACCCGTACTCCCCGTGGGCAGACCGCTCTGCTGTCGCGTGCGGTGTCCCGTCCGGGGGCAGCCGCTGATTGATAGCTGGCGGTCGGCGGGTCTGGCTGATGGCTCTCGCCGTCAGTCAAAGAAGTTGTAGTGGATGCCGTCGTCCGTCCCTCGCGCCACAAGTGTGAAGAACGAACCGGAGTGGGTGAGGGCTGGAGCAGAATACGTCAGCCCTCCAGCCCGCTGCCATCCTGTCCAGCTCAGACCGCCATCGAAAGTGTTCCAGTGCAGTCCATTGTCGGTTCCTCGTACTACAAGCAGCGACTCGGCCACAGCTGGCGCGTCGTATGTCAGGCCACCCCCTGGGACGCTTTGCCATGCGCCCCAGGACGCTCGGTCGGCGCCGAGGCTCCGGTAGTAGATCCCGTTGTTCTCGCCACGCAGGAACAGGAAGTATCCGGCGCCGAAAGCGGTGATGGCGGGCGCGGATAGCGTTTTGGTTCCGTCCGTACCGCGCCAACTTCCAAAGGTTAGCGTCGGGCCCGCGCCATCGAATGTATTGAAGCGCAGGGTGCCGTCCACCTGGCGCGCGACTATCACCCCAGGAGCCACGGCCGGCGGGCTGGGTGTCACCAAGCCCCCTGGAATCTCGTGCCAGCCGTCCGCCCCGGCTCCGTTCCAGCGGGTGTAGAAGATGCGGCCTTGCCCGTTCAATGCGAAGGCGTAGACGCTGCCAGCCTGGACGGTCGTGGCCGGCCCTTGTCCCGCGACTGCAACCAGTCCGCCCAGCGCCTTCCATGCGGACCAGGTGGCGGGGAATTCGCCCGAGGAGAGGCCACTGTGGTAGATCACATCATCATTCCCCCGTCCGAAAACGTGCACACTTCCGCTGGCGGCGAGTGCACTTTGCGTGGTCCCTGTCGGCATTTTATTCCAACCCTGCCAACTCATGATGACTCCCCTTTCCAGATAATCGCTAACGTATCAACATGCGATTTGGTCAGTGCCGCAGCCCGAACGGAGCCAGATCCTGTTGCTCGCAGAGTCTCGAACGCCTCCGCCGAATTCGGCAATTCTCATTCCAGCCCCCTGCTTGGAGTGGCGCCAGCGTCGCGTTGCTGCACCCTCGCTAGAAGTATCTTCAATTCGTCGATCGCGGGCGCTGGATCACGTCCGGCAGTTGATGCCTGGATCAATCCACTGTCGTCGCGCAAAAGGAAGCACGTCTGCCGTGTGTGGTTAATTCCAAGCTACACCTGGACTGATCGGCTCGCACAGCTATGCGATCGGACTGGTGCTGCTCGACCCTAGCGCCGTGGGAACCGTGCACGATGCAGCGCTGCAACCTTTCTGAGGCCTTCTCTTCAGGTCGTCCCAGACCAGCGCGATCGGACCGCCGATTTGCTGGTGTGCGGTCTGGATCAGGTCGCGGTAGTCCTTCCAGGAGAAGCTCTTGCGCCCGTCGGGCCGTGCGTCCGGGCAGGGCCGGTAGATGAGCCGTGATCGTTCGCCGGCCTTGTAGCAGGCTGGGGCGGCCACCAGGTTCTCGTCCTGCTCGATCGAACGCCGGGCAGGGGACCTGACAGGTCCAGCGGCGGGCCTGCCAGGCCGTCGCCTCGATCATCTACGCCGCCGGGCGGGACCAGCTCGACGTGGAGGGCCTCGGCGGCACCCGCGCCGTCCAGCTCGTCGAGGCGGGGCTGGTCGCCGACCTCGCCGACCTCTTCACGCTCACCAAGGAGCAACTGCTCACCCTGGAGCGGATGGGCGACACCAGCGCCGACAACCTGCTCGCCGCCATCGAGACCGCCCGTACCCAGCCGCTCAACCGGGTGTTCTGCGCGCTCGGGATCCGCGGCACGGGCCGGACGATGTCGCGCCGGATCGCCGCACACTTCGGCAGTATGGCGGCGATCCGCGCCGCCGACGCCGAGGCGCTGGCCGGGGTGGACGGCATCGGCGCCGAGAAGGCCGCCGTCATCGTCACCGAACTCGCCGGGGTGGCGCCGCTGTTGGACCGGCTGGCCGCCCTGGGGGTGGGTACCGCCGTCACCACCCCGACCGCGCCCGTCGCGTCCGCCGACGGCGCGGAGGGGGAGGCGGCGGCCGGTGCGGTGGCCGGTGGTGCGGTGGCCGGCCCGCTGACCGGTGAGAGCGTCGTCGTCACCGGAGCCATGACCGGTCCGCTGGCCGAGCTCTCGCGCAACGCGGTCAACGAGCTGATCGAGCGGGCCGGCGGCAAGGCCTCCTCGTCCGTCTCCAAGCGGACCACCCTGCTGGTCGCGGGGGAGAAGGCCGGTTCCAAGCGGGCCAAGGCGGAGGTGCTCGGCATCCGGATCCTCACCCCGGAGGAGTTCGCCACCCTGGTCGCCGACCACCTCGCCTGAGGCCCGGTCACCCCGCCGGACGCCCGAGGCCCGAGGCCCGAGGCCCGAGGCCCGGCCGACGGTCTACCGGCCAGGGGGCGCGCGGGCCGTCGAACAGCCGGGCGAGCGCCCGGCGCAGGTCCTCGGGCTCGCGGTGGAGCAGCCCCGTCATCCCCAGCCCGGCGGCGTGTTCGAGGCGGGTCACCTCGTGCTGGTCGAAGAAGCGGAGCACGCCGTCGATGTCGCACAGCACGGCGTCGAACGGCGGCCTGTCGGGTGCGGCGGAGGACCGCGTCGGACCTGGATGCCACCGGGTGAGGGCCCCTCGCCACGATGCCTTCCGGGTGCGGAGCGTGCGGTAGGGTGGCGGCGCCGAACAGAACCACGACCTCGGGAGGTGAGACCCATTACCGGTACGACGGAGCGGGTGCTCCCCGGGAACAGCTGTGAAGACGTGGCACCGAGCGCATAGTGGCGCTCTGCCGGTTCGGCGGCGGTCCCTCTCGGGGAGTCCTGGCGGATTGATCTTTCGCCTGTGTCTTTGATGGGGTTCTTCTGTTGTCTGTCTTCTCTTCCGCACTGTTGCGTTCCTCGGTGACCTCCCGCCTCCGGGCGGCCGGCTGTGTCTTCGCCGAGGACGAGGCGCGCATCCTGCTCGACGCCGCCGCCACTCCCGCCGAACTCGCGGCGATGGTCCGCTCCCGCGCCCAGGGCCGCCCGCTGGAGCACGTGGTCGGCTGGGCGGAGTTCGGGGGTCTGCGGATCTCCGTCGACGCGGGCGTCTTCGTGCCCCGGCGCCGCAGCGAGTTCCTGGTCGAGACGGCGCTCGGGCTGACGCCCGCGCACGCCCTGGTGGTGGACCTCTGCTGCGGGAGCGGCGCGCTGGCCGCCGCCCTCGCGGCGGCGGCCGCCCACCCGGTCCAGGTGTACGCGGCGGACGTCGACGCGGCCGCCGTCCGGTGCGCCCGCCGCAACCTGGCGGGCGCCGGCGGCCGGGTGTTCGAGGGCGACCTGTTCGATCCGCTGCCCGCCGAACTACGCGGCCGGGTGGACGTGTTGCTGGCGAACGTGCCCTACGTACCGACCGCCGACATCGCGCTGCTCCCCGCCGAGGCCCGGGTGCACGAGGCGCGCCCGGCCCTGGACGGCGGCGCGGACGGGCTGGACGTGCTGCGCCGGGTGGTGGGGGAGGCGCCGCACTGGCTGGCCCCGGGCGGGGCGCTGTTCTTCGAGACCAGTGAGCGCCAGGTGCCCGCGGCCCTCGCCGTGGTCGGCGCGGCCGGGCTGGAAGGGGCGGTCGCCTCGTGCGAGGACCGCGACGCGACCGTGGTGACCGCGGCCCGGCGCTGACCGAGGGCGGCCGGGCGGCCGGGGCGAGGAGGGCTGACCCCGGCCGTCCACCGTCCACCGGCCACCGGCCACCCACCGGAATTCCGATTGCCCCGCAGCTCACCGGGATGATGGAGTGCCCGGATGACTACCGATCACGACACCTTGCTGGCCCTCGTCGACTCCCGGATGCGCCGAGGCATCTCGCGCGAGACCCCGGCCGCGCGCATCGAGCAGTCCCCGGGGATCGTGCGCCAGAGCGGTCCCGAGAGCGTCTGGAACGGCATCGTCTGGTCCGACCTCGACCCCACCGGCGCCGACGCCGTGATCGCCGAGCAGGTCCGCCACTACGCCGGTCTCGGCCAGGACTTCGAGTGGACCGTGTACGGCCACGACCGCCCGGCCGACCTCGGCGAGCGCCTCACCGCCGCCGGCTTCACCCCGGAGGAGCCGGAGACCCTGATGGTCGCCGAGCTCGGCGACCTCACCCGCCGGATGGCGGACACGGCGGAGCCGGCCGGCATCGAGCTGCGCGAGGTCACCGACGAGGCGGGCGTGGCCCAGGTGGTCGCCGTCCACGAGGAGGCCTTCGGCACCGACGGCACCCGGCTCGGCCGCCGCATCCTGGCCCAGCTCACCGAGAGCCCGGACACCTTGAAGGTGCACCTCGCGATCGCCCACCACGAGGGCCGGGAGGTTCCGGTGTGCGCGTCCCGGATGGAGCTGTACCCCGGAACGGGCTTCGCGGGGCTCTGGGGCGGCGGGACGCTGGCGGCCTGGCGCGGCCGCGGCGTCTACCGCGCGCTGGTGGCGCACCGGGCCCGGATCGCCGCCGGTCTCGGCTACGAGTATCTGCGGGTCGACGCCTCCGACCAGAGCCGCCCGATCCTGGAGCGGCTCGGCTTCGCCGTCCTGACCACCATGACGCCCTACCAGTACGAGCACCGGGCCCGGGGCTGACCGCCTCGGGGCCGGGCCACGGTGACGGGGCCGTTCAGGGGACGCGCGGCGTGTGCCACCGGCCCGGTGCCGGGCGGGCCCGGATAGTGGGCAGGTCCGTTCGGCACGGGGCCGGGCGCAGGAGGGAGCGGACCCATGGCCGGAACGTCCGGGGAGCCGGACGGCGGGTACTCCCCGCAGCGGTGGACCGCGATGACCGGGATGTGCGTCGCGGCCGGCATGGTCTGGCTGTCGTTCGCCGACTTCGGGGTCGCCGTGCCGACGATCTCGGACGAACTGTCGGTCTCGCTGCCCGCCCTGCAGTGGGCCAACAACGCCTTCAGCCTCTCCACCGGTGCGCTGGTGCTCGCGGCCGGGAAGCTGGGCGACGTGTTCGGGCGCAAGCGCATGCTGGAGATCGGCCTGGTGCTGCTGGGCGTGATCTCCTTGCTGACGGCGTTCACGCCGGGGGTGACCGGGATGATCGCCGGGCGGGCCGCGATGGGCTTCGGCGCCGCGCTGATCCTGCCCGCGACGCTGGCGCTGATCCCGCCGATGTTCCCGGTGAGCGAGCAGCCCCGGGCGTTCGGGGCCTGGATGGCGGTGGCCTGGGTCGGCCAGGCCGCCGGGCCGGCCGTCGGCGGCGTGCTGACCGGCCTGGCCGGCTGGCGGTCGACCTTCTGGATCAACGCCCCGCTGGCGGTGATCGCCTGGTGGCTGGTGCGCCGGTCGGCCGTGGAGTCCACCGACCCGAACGCCACCCGGCACATCGACTTCACCGGCCTGGTGATCAGCGCCGCGGCCGCGTTCTGCCTGCTCTACGGGTGCACGGCCGGTCAGGAGGACGGCTTCACCGACCCGGTGATCATCGCTCTGCTGGTCGCGTCGGTACTGCTCGCGGCGCTGTTCGTGCTGGTGGAGCGGCGGGTCCGGGATCCGCTGCTCGACCTGCGGCTGTTCGCCTCCCGGCCGTTCGACGGGGCGCTCGCGGCGAACTCCGTGATGAACATCGTCTTCGCCGGGGTGAGCTTCCTGCTCACGCTCTACCTCCAGGAGGTCCGCGGCTACGGTCCGGTCGCGGCCGGGCTGCTGTTGCTGCCGTCCACCGTGACCATCCTGCTGTTCAACCCGTTCGGCGGCCGGGTGGCGGCCCGGCGGGGGGCACGGCTCCCGGTGGTCGTCGGCCTGTTCCTGCTGGGCATCGGCACCCTGGTGACCGCCGTGATCGGCGACACCTACCACTACGCCGTCCTGGCCACCGGGCTGCTGGTGCTCGGCGCCGGTCTCGGCCTGATGTCCGTCCCGCTGTCCGACACCGCGGTCGCCGGGCCGCCGGAGGAGCTGGCCGGGACGGCCTCCGGGATGTTCAAGGTCACCAGCATGCTGGGCGGCGCCTTCGGGGTGGCCGTGACGGTCGCGGTCCAGCAGGCGGTGGAGACCGACCAGGCGATCAGCCGGGCGCGGGCGGCCGGGCTCTCGGAGGACGACGCCCAGCAACTGGGGAACGCGGTCACGGACTCCAAGCTCGCCGACCAGATCCTCTCCTCGGTCGACCAGGCCACGGCGGACGCCATCACCGCGGCCTTCCGCGACGTCCAGGCGATCGGCGCCGGCCGCGCGATCGGCCTGGCCGGCCTGCTCGCGGTGGTGGCGGCGCCGGCCCTGCCGCTGCTGTGGCGGCAGCGGGCGGGACGCCGGGAGCCCGCGACGGCGCGGAAGGAGCACGAGACGCGGTAGCCGGCGGACCGCACCGCGCAGGCGGCTCGCCGCCCCTCGGCCGTGGTGCGCCCCTGCGCCCCCTCGTGCTGTCTGGCCAAGTCCGTTGTGATGCAGGTGACTTGGACTCCAAGGACGGTTCTAGAATCATGTCGGCAACGGCAGGAGTCCAGCGAACACCGGGGAAGAGGCGACAGCCAGCGTGGATCCCGTACTGCGACCGTTCCGTGTCGAGGGGAAGGCCGTCCAGCTCGCCAAGTACCTCGCGGAGGAGGAGATCGGCGATCTGGTCGGCTGTTCCTGCATCGGCAACGACGTCACCATCGACCTGTCCGACATCCACTTCCTGATCAGCCTGGTCGATCTGGGCGGCGGGCTGCGGCTGAACTTCCACATGGCGCACGACGGCCCGGCCCGGGCCCGCTCCTGGAGCCGGCGGCTGCCGGCCGAGGCGGGTCCGCGCGACATCGCCCGGCGGATAGCGATGGATGTCGCCACGCTGGACCGCGAGATCGCTCCGCTGCGCAACAACCCGCCGAGGCCGCCGGCCGCGCGCTGAGCCCCGCCCGGCGCCGGGCGGGGCTCAGCCGCTCGCGTTGCCGTGCAGCACCAGCGCCCAGCAGAGGCATCCGAGGGCCGCCGTGCAGAGCAGCGCCCGGGCGATGTTCCAGTGCACCCAGCGCGCCTCGAACCGCTCGCGCACCGCGGCGGGCTCCAGGATCCGCCCGGGCTCCCCGGCGGCGGCCAGCGCGTCGTTCAGCGGGACGTTGATCTTACGGGTCACCGCGAGCGCCGCCGTGTAGCAGACCAGGGCCGCGACGGCGGCCGGCAGGACGTCGTGACCGTCCGACGGCAGGTGCAGTGCCACCGCCACCGCCGTGCAGACCAGCGCACCGACGAACCCGACCAGGAACCAGCCGTTGAGGATGGCCACGTTGATGCGCTGCATCACGTCGATGAACGTACGGTCCTCCGTCGTGCGCAGCCCCGGCATCACCGAGCAGGCGTAGGCGTAGAACAGCCCCGCGCTCAGTCCGGTGGTGATCGTCGCGGCCACGAGGGCGATCACGCGTGCAGCTTCCATCGGGTTCGTCCCTCGTTCCGTCCGCCGGTGTCGCCGCCTCGGCCGACCGGCTGTCGGCCCGGGCCGGCCGCGGCGCTCCGTCCGCTCACGACTCGCTCGGGTGACGCGCCGTCAGGCCGCGTCCACGCGCTCGCACTCCTTCCCCGTCGACACTCTCACGGGCGCACGCCGATCCGAACCGATTTTCACCGTGCCTCCCCGCAGGGCCGCCCCGCCCGCCGCGGGGGCGGGGCGGGCCTGCGGCGGATCAGGTGTGGATGCCCTGACCGGGGGTGAGGATGCCGGCCGGGTCGTAGCGGCGCTTCGCCGCGACGGCGGCCGCCCAGCGGGAGCCGTAGTGACGGCGCCAGTCCGTCGGCGTCATGCCGGGGACGGCGCCGATCAGGTAGCGCTTGCCGCCCAGGGCGACGGCCCGGTCGTAGAGGCGACGGTTGCGGCGGAGCATGGCGGCGGTGTCGGCGCCGGGGGCGGGGAAGGAGAGCAGGTCGAAGTGCCAGCCGACCGGTGCGTCCGGCATCACGGCCATCGGGCGGGTCAGGGCGGCGGTGCGGTAGGGGTAGAGCAGGAGGAGCCCGGCGCCGAGGTCCGCGGGGGTGAGCGACGCGGTGGCCTCGCGGACGAAGGCGGCCGCGGTGGAGGCGGGCAGGAAGACGCTGAGCCAGGCCTTGGGCTGGGTCCAGAGGCCGGCGGCCTTGAGGTAGCCGGCGAAGCCGTCGACCCGGAAGGCGTAGTCGCGGGCGCTCTGGTCGACGACGGTGGTCTCGCCCGGGAGGCAGCGCAGCCCGCGCAGCAGGGCGTCCCGGTCCGGTGGCGTGGCGCCGTCGTAGTGGGCGACCGTCTCGATCTTGTACCGCCAGGTGCCGGCCGCGGCGTCGAGCACCGCCTCACCCGCCTGGAGGTCGAAGCGGCGCTCGGCCATCAGCCGCTCCTGGTCGCCGAGGTAGGCGGCGAGGTCGTCGTAGAACAGGCTGAACACCAGGGCGCGCCGGCGGGCCGGGACGAGCCGCAGCGTGGCGCGGACGATGATCCCGGCCTGTCCGCCGCCGGCCAGGACGGCCTCGAACAGCTGACGGTTGGTGGTGGCGGAGGCGGTCAGCAGCCGGCCGGTACCGGTGACCACGTCGACCGACTCGACGGTGTCCACCTGTAGGCCGTGGCGTTGCACGGCGGAGCCGATCCCGCCCACGCTGAGCGTGCCGCCGACGGAGAGGTGCAGGTAGTCCGTCAGGCAGGGCGGCATCCAGCCCTGGGCGAGGGCGGCGTCGGTGAGCTGCGCCCAGGTGACGCCGGCCTCCACCACGGCCCGGCCGGGGGTGAGGGAGAGGATCCGGTCCAGGCCCCGCGCGTCGACGGCGATGCCGCCGGGTGCGGTCGCCTGGCCGTAGCTGGAGTGCGACTCCAGCTCCGCGGGGTCGCCGCCGCCGCTCTGGCCGTTCATGGCGACCGGGATCCGGTGGCGGTGGGCGAAGCCGACGACCTCGGTGATGTCGCGCACCGAGCCCGGCCGAAGTACAGCCCGGGGCGCGGCGGTCACCAGGTGCCCGAAGTCACCGGTGAACCGGGTGAGCGTGGCGGGGTCGGTGACCAGGCTGCCGTCCAGCCGGGGCAGTGCGGCCACCGCGTCCGCCGTGGCCGGGCCGTCGGTGGGGGCGCCCTGGCCGGCGGCGACGGCCCAGCTGCGGCCGGCGGTGTTCCAGCCGATGACCGTGGCCGCCGCGCCGACGAGCAGACCGCGGCGGGGCAGAGCTGACTTGCTCATGGCAGATATCTCCGATCAATCGTCATATCAGCGCAGTTGTACCGCAGTCGGCCCGTCTCCGGGCAGTCCCCTGCGCCGTTGACGGCGTGAACGGGGCGCGGGCCGTCCGGACGGCGGGCTCAGGTCGGTCCGGCGCCGTCCTCGTCCACCTCGACGATCACCAGCGTGCCCCGGCTGCCCGGGGCCACCGCGTGCGGGACGCCGGCCGCCACCACGTACAGCTCTCCGGGGCCGAGCGGGACGGCCGTGCCGGCGACCAGCAGGTCCAGCCGGCCGTCCAGGACGAGCAGCGCCTCGGCGTGCGGGTGCCGCTCCTCGGCCAGCGGCAGCTCGTCCATCCGCAGCACCTTGACGGCGGCCGTGCCGATCCGGCCGAGGACGCGCGAGCGCCAGGCCCCGGGCAGTGCGGCGGCGGTCGCGGGGACGTCGATCCGGTTCATGGCACACCTCTTCCGGCGCGGTCCGGCCGCGCCCGTGATCACGGGGATGCCCGCACGCTATCCGGGACGCGGGGCGCGTTGGTCGACCGTTCGGCAAAATCTCCGGACCGCCGCCCCGCTGACACCCCGTCGGGAGGGAGGTCTAGCCTGGACGCATGTTCGTTCTGGAGTTGACCTACACCGCGCCCCTGGACCGTATCGACGCCGTGCTCCCGCGGCACGTGGAGTGGCTGAAGGAGCACTACGAGGCCGGGACCTTCCTCGCCTCGGGCCGCAAGGAGCCCCGCGACGGCGGCGTGATCATCGCCGTGGCCCCGGACCGGGCGGTCGTCGAGGACATCGTCCGGACCGACCCGTTCAGCCTGGCCGGTCTGGCGGAGTACACCGTCACGGAGTTCCTCGCCACCACCACCGCGCCCGCACTGGACGCCTACCGCCAGCAGCTGCCCGCCTGAGGACCCGCGGGGGCCGGGCGGCCCCGGCTCCCGCGGCGGGCGCCGTGGCGTCGGTGGCCGGTGGGGTTGGTGACCGGCGGGCCGGGGGAGGAGAGCGGCAGACCATCGCGAACGGGAGCGCCGCCATGACGATCAGTCACCGCACCATCGGTACCGGCGAGCACAAGGTGCTCGTCCTGCACGACTGGTTCGGCACCAGCGCGGGTTGGGGCGCGTTCCTCGACCACCTGGACCCGGATGCCTTCGGCTACGCCTTCCTCGACTACCGGGGCTACGGCGAACGGCGCGACGTGGAGGGCGAGTTCACCCTGGCGGAGATCGCCTCGGACGCGCTGGCCCTGACCGACCAGCTGGGCTGGGACACCTTCTCCGTGGTCGGGCACTCGATGGGCGGCAAGGCGGCGCAGCGCGTCCTGGCCGAGGCGCCGGACCGGGTGCGCAAGCTGGTGGGGCTGGCCCCGGTGCCCGCGAGCGCCTATCCGCTGGAGGGTGACGCGTACGACCTGTTCCACCAGGCCCCGCGGCAGCCCGCCAACCGGCGGGCCATCCTGGACCTGGTGACCGGGCACCGCGCCTGCGGCCGCTGGCTGGACGCGATGACGGCCCGCTCGGTGGCCGGCTCCAGCCCGGAGGCCGTCGCCGGCTACCTCGACGACTGGACCACCCAGGACTTCGCGGCGCGGATCGCCGGCAGCACCCTGCCGGTCAAGGTCTTCGTCGGTGAGCACGACCTCGCGCTGTCCGCGGAGTTGATGCGCGGCACCTGGCTGGCGCACTACCCGAACGCGGACCTGGAGGTCCTGGCCAACTCCGGGCACTACCCGATGCACGAGGTGCCGGTGGCGCTGGCGACCGCCCTGGAGGCCTTCCTGCGCGCCTGACGGGCGCTGGGGGTCGGCTCCGGGGTCACGCCCAAGGCACCGGGCCCCGGGGGCCCGACCCGGGGGGAAGGTCACGCCAGCGGCGGCACCTGCTCGGCCAGCCGCCGCACCAGCCGGTCCAGCCAGCCCCGGACGGTGGCCTCGTCGAAGAGGTCGGCGTCGTACTCGGCCAGGCCCGCCAGGCCGCTCCCCTCGGGGGTGAGCATCAGCAGCAGGTCCGAGCGGGCGCCGCTGCCCGGGACGTCCTCGACCACGACGTCCAGGCCGGTCAGCTCCAGGACCGGCGCCGGGGTGGTCTGCACGGCCAGCAGTACCTGGGGGAAGGACGGCGGGAGCGCCAGCCCGCGCGCCCGCAGCTCCTCCGTGACCAGGCCGAACGGGACGTCCGCCTGGTCGAGCGTGGTGGCCAGGGCCTCGCCGGCCCGGTCGACCAGCCCGGCGAACCCGCCCGGCGCGCGGCTCGGCAGCCGGACCGGCAGGTTGGTGGTGAGCAGCCCGACCAGCCGCTCGTGCTCGCGGCGCCGCCGGTTGGCGGTCGAGAGCATCACCAAGGTCTCGTCGGCGCCGGTGAGTTCGCCCAGCAGATCGCCCAGGGCGGCCAGCACCACGGCCGCCGGGGTGGTGGAGCGGCGGGCCGCGCACCGGTTCAGCGCCGCGGTGAGCTCGGGGGTGAGCGTGAAGGGCAGCACGCCGCCGTGCCCGGAGCGCCGTTCGGGCCGGGGCCGGTCGGTGGGCAGCGGCACCGTGAGCGGCAGTCCGGCCAGCCGCTCGGCGTACCGGGCGGTGGCCCGGCGCACCGCCTCCCGGGTCACCACCGTCCGTTCCCAGCAGGCGTGTCCGATCATCGATCCCGGCTCGGGCAGGTCGGCCCGGTGGTCCCCGTACAGCGTGCCGAGATCGGCCAGCAGGGTGGCCAGGGACCAGCCGTCCAGCACGATGTGATGGATCGTCAGCAGCAGGACGTGGTGCTCGGGGCCCAGTCGGAGCAACCGGGCCCGGAGCAGGGGCGGGGCGGCGAGGTCGAACGGGGTGGCGGCCTCCTCGCGGGTGGCGGCGGCCACCGCCTCCGCGCCGCCGCCCACCGCGGCGACCGGCAGCGGCAGGCGGTCGGGCGCGGGCAGGACCTGCTGGAGCAGCCCGAGGTCGGAGGGCGCGTACCGGGTGCGCACGCTGCGGTGGCGGGCGGTCAGCGCGGTCAGGGCCCGTTGCAGGCGGGCGGGGTCGAGCGGCCCGCGCAGGGTGATCCGCTGGGTGATGTTCCACAGGCTCGGGTCGGCCACCCGGCTGTGGCTGCGGTGCATCCGGGCCTGGGCGATGCCGGCCGGTGCGGCGGCCTCGGCGGCGCCGCCGCCGGTCAGGGTGGCGAGCAGCCGGGGCCGTTCGGCCTTCACGAGGGCGACGAGCGGGGCGTCCATCGCTCCGGGCGGGGCGAGGTAGTCGAGCCGGCCCCCCTCGGTGGAGAGGACGACCTCCCGCTCGTCCAACAGCCGGACGAGCCGCTGCCAGTCCTCGGTCGGCGCGGGCACGGCGGGCGCGGTCGGTCCGGTGGGCACGGCGGTCACAGCGTCCCTCGCTCGAAGGTCTCGGCCGGTGCGGCGGCGCGGGCGCGGTCGGCCATGCCGCGGATGGTGGGGCGGCGGAAGAAGTCGAGGATGCCGATCTCCAGGCCGGTCTCCTCGCGGACCAGGTTGAGCAGCCGGGTGGCGGCCAGCGAGTGCCCGCCCAGATCGAAGAACGAGGTCTCCACGCCCGGGGCGGGGACGTCCAGCTCCTTCGCCCAGAGCTGTTGGAGGCGCTGCTCCAGCTCGGTGGCGGGGGCGGTGTCCGCGTCGGCACCGATCGGCACGGCCGGGGGCAGTGCGGCGCGGTCCAGCTTGCCGTTGCGGGTCAGCGGCACGTGGGTGACGCGCGCCCAGAGCCGGGGCACCATGTGCTCGGGCAGCCGGTCGGCGAGCTCGTCGCGCACCCGGGCGAGGGCGGCGGCCGCGTCGGGAGCTGCCGGAGCTGCCGGAGCTGGCAGAGCGGCCGGAGCCTCGGGGGCTTCGGGGGCTTCGGGGTCTTCGGGGGCTTCGGCGGCGCCGGGGGCGTCGGGGGCGAGCACGACGTACGCGGCGAGCGCGGTGCCCTGCGGGCCGTGGTGCGCGGCGACGGCGGCCTGCCGCACCCCGGGGACGGCGCGCAGCACGTTCTCCACCTCCCCTGGTTCGATCCGGTAGCCGCGGATCTTCACCTGCTCGTCGATCCGGCCGAGGAGCTCCAGCGTGCCGTCGGGCCGCAGCCGGCCCAGGTCGCCGGTGCGGTAGCGCAGGCCCTGCGGGGTGCGGACGAAGGCGGCGGCGGTCTCCTCGGGGCGGTTCAGGTAGCCGAGGCCGACCTGGTCGCCGAGCACGTGGATCTCGCCGACCGCGCCCTCCGGCACCGGCCGGCCGTGCGGGTCGAGCAGCTGGACGCGGCTGCCGGGGACGGGGCGGCCGACCGGGGCGTGGTCGGGGCCGTCGGCGGAGAGTTCGACGCTGGTCATCGCATGGGTCTCGGTCGGCCCGTAGTGGTTGAACAGCCGGCACCGCGGGTTCTCCCGCAGGAAGGCGCGCAGCGCCGGGGTGAGCAGCAACTGCTCGCCGCCGGAGACGATTTCGCGCAGGTCGGGCACCGGGGCCTCGGCCAGGGCGCCGAGCAGGCCGGTCAGGGTGGTGTGCGGGAGGTGGATGCGTTCGGTGCGGGTGCGCCGGAGGTGGTCGGCCAGCGCCCGGGCGTCGTAGCGGGTCGCCTCGTCGACGAGGACGAGGGTGCCGCCGCCGGCGAGGGCGGTGAGGGTCTCCTGGACGCAGACGTCGAACCCGCAGGAGGCGTACTGCAGGGTGCGCAGCGGGCCGTGCTGGTCGGTGTTCCAGTCGACCAGGGACCGCAGGCCGCGGTAGGGCATCACGACGCCCTTGGGCCGGCCGGTGGTGCCGGAGGTGTAGAGGCAGTAGGCGGGTGACTCGGGATCGGGGTCGACGGCGGCGGGTGCCGGCGGCACCGCGCTCTCGTCGTCGGCCAGGACGGCGGGCAGGGCGATGCCGAGCCGGTCGGTGCCGGTGCGGGTGAGCAGCACGGGCGCGCCGCTGTCGGCGGCGATCAGCCGGCAGCGCTCGGCGCCGTGCACCGGGTCGACCGGTACGTGGACGGCGCCCAGGCGGACGACCGCGAGCAGCGCGGCGACCTGGTCGGCGGAGCGTGGCAGCAGGGTGGCGACGGGGGTGCCGGCGGTGACCCCGGCGGCGGCCAGCAGCGCCGCCAGCCGCTCGGCCCGATCGGTGATCTCGCGGTAGGTGACCGGGGCGCCGTCCGGGGTGAGGACGGCGGTGCGGTCGGCGTGCGCGGCCGCCGTGCGGGCCAGCCGTTCGCGCAGCGACGGGGTGCCGGGCAGGGCCGGGGTGGCCACCTCGCGGCCGCCGGGCAGCAGCTCGGCCACCGGGCGGGCGGGGTCGGCGACGGCGGCGGCCAGCAGCTGCTCGAAGGCGGTCAGCAGGCGCTCGACGCTCTCCCGGTCGAAGAGCGCGGTGGCGTACTCGACGTGGCAGCGGATGCCCTCCGGCAGGTTGGTGAGGAACAGGGTGAGGTCGAAGCCGGACTTGTCGACGACGTCGTCCAGCGGCCGAGCCTCGATGCCGGGCAGGTCGAGCTCGAACAGCGCGTGGTTCTCGAACTCCACCATCACCTGGAAGAGCGGGTTGCGGCTGGTGTCGCGGGCCGGGTTCAGCTCCTGCACCAGGACTTCGAACGGGAGCCGCTGGTGCTCGTAGGCGTCCAGCGCGGTGGTCCGCACCCGGGCGAGCAGCCGTTCGAAGTCGGGCTCCCCGGACAGGTCGAGGCGCAGGGCGAGCGTGTTGACGAAGAAGCCGACCAGGTCCTCGGTGCCCTCCTCGCGGTTGGCGACGGGGGTGCCGAGCACGAGCTCGTCCTGGCCGCTGAAGCGGTGCAGCACGCCGGCGAACGCGGTGAGCAGCACCATGAACAGGGTGGAGCGCCGGGAACGGGCCAGCTCCCTTACCCGGGCGGAGAGTTCGCCGTCGAGCAGGCGGACGAAGGCGCGGCCCCGGCCGTCCGGCAGGGCCGGGCGCGGCCGGTCGGTGGGCAGCGCCAGCACCGGCAGCTCGCCGCCGAGGACCTCGCGCCAGTGCGCCAGGCTCGCGGCGTGCGCGCCCTCGGCCACCAGGGCCCGCTCCCGGGCCGCGAACGCGGCGTAGTCGGTGGGCAGGTGCGGCAGTTCGGGGCGGCGGCCCGACCGCGCGGCCCGGTAGAGCTCGCCCAGCTCGCGGGTGATCACCACGGCGGAGAGGGTGTCGATGACGATGTGGTGCATGGCGAGGACGAGCACATGGCGCTCCTCGGCCAGCCGCAGTAGCCGGGTGCGCAGCAGCGGGCGGGTGGCCAGGTCGAAGCGGTGGGCGCCCTCCTCGGCGACCAGCGCGCGGACGGCCTCCTCCCGGTCCCGCCCCGGCGGGGCGTCCTCGACCGGGAGCGGCGCACCCGTGGCGGGCAGCACCACCTGGTACGGCTCGCCGTCCTGCTCGCGGAAGACGGTGCGCAGTGCCGGGTGCCGTTCGGCCAGGGCGTGCAGGGCGCCGGCCAGCGCGCGGTGGTCGAGCGGCCCGCTCAAGGCGATGGCCTTGACCTCGTTGTACCGGGAGCTGTCGGGCAGCATCCGGTGCAGGAACCACATCCGCTGCTGGGCGTACGACAGCGGCGCGCGCCGTTCGCGGGGCCGCTGGGCGGTGCGGCGCAGCTCGTCCAGGTACGGCAGGCCGGCGGCGACCAGCTCGGGCGAGAGGCCGAAGTCGACGAAGGCGGCGATCTCGTCGGCGCCGGCGGCGCGCAGCGAGTCCAGGACGGTCCGCACGCTCTCCGGGGTGCCGATCAGCGCGCGCGAGGCGCAGTACCGCTCGTAGGCGCGCTCCAGGACGAACTCCAGGTCCTCCTCCGGGGTGTTCTCGTAGTCCAGGGTGAGGCCGAGGCTGTTGGCGACCTGCCCGAAGAGCGAGAGCGAGGAGCGCAGGTAGCCGCAGAACGGGCGGTAGGCCTGCTCGCGGGCGGTGGCGAGGTCGGCGCCGAGGTAGCTGTGCACCAGCACCACCACGCGCCCGGCCTCGGGGTCCAGGCCGTGCTCGGCCCGGGTGCGCCGGTAGAGGGCGACGTTGGCGGCCAGCTCCTCGACGCTCTGGGTCATCAGGTTGGTGATCACGCCGAGGTCGTGGCGGGCGGCCTCGCGGAAGCTGTCCGGGTTGCCGACGATCGCCGTGTACATCGGCGGCAGCTCCTGGAGCGGGCGCGGGTGCAGGTGCACCTCGATCTCCTCGCCGTTGCCGTTGCGGCCCCGGTAGGGCTCGCCGCGCCACAGCGCCCGGATGGTGTCGACCTGCCGGTGCATCAGCTCCTTGTGGGTGCCGTAGCGGGCGGGGAAGAACAGGAAGTCGTTGGGGTGCCAGCCGCTGGCGCAGCCCAGGCCGACCCGCCCGCCGGACAGGTTGTCGACCACCGACCACTCCTCGGCGACCCGGACCGGGTGGTGCAGCGGCAGCACGGCGCAGCCCGCGTTCAGCCGGACGCGCTCGGTCTCCCGGGCCAGCGCGGCGGCCAGCACCGAGGGGTTGGGGAAGATGCCGCCGAAGGAGTGGAAGTGCCGCTCGGGCAGCCAGACGGCGTGGAAGCCGTTGCGGTCGGCGAACCGGGCGCTCTCCAGGACGATCCGGTAGCGGTCCTCGGGCCGGGTGTCGAGCGGGTAGTCGCCGAAGAAGGAGAGGCTGAAGTCGACCTCGCGGTCCGGGTCACCGGCCGGCGCGGGGGCTGGCGCGGGGGTGGGGGCTGGCGCGGGGACGGGCGCGGGCGCGGGCAGTTCGAGGCGCGGGGCGGGTACGGACGGCACGGCCACCCCGCGCGTCGAGGGGAAGAAGCCGCCGCGCCGCATGTCCCGCAGGGAGGAGCGGACGGCGTCGGCCACGAACTCCACGTCGCCGTCGGAGTGCGCGGTGGAGAGGAAGAAGTTGCGCCACTCCCAGACGTAGACCCCCTTCACCAGCAGGTGGTGGAAGAGCAGCTCCATGTCGGCACGCGGCTCGAAGCGGAAGAGCGAGCCGAAGTGCGCCAGCCGGAGCGGGAACTCCTCCTCCTCGAAGAAGCCGTTGAGGGTGGTTGCCAGCTCCCCGGTCCGGGCGTTCAGCCGCTCCTGAAGGCCCGGCCCCTGCTCCTTGAAGTGCCGCAGCACGGCACGGCAGGCGGCCATCGACAGCGGGTGCTGGATGTAGGTGCCGCCGAAGAAGGTGGTGTCGTTCGGCGGGTGACTGGCGTCCCCGTACTGCCAGAAGCCGCCGTCGATGCCGTCCATCACGGCCGCCCGCCCGGCGATGGCACCGATCGGGAAGCCGCCGCCGAGGACCTTGCCGTACGTCGAGAGGTCGGGTTCCACGCCCCAGAACCCGCGGGCGCCGCGCAGGTGCGGCCGGAAGCCGGTGAGCATCTCGTCGAAGATCAGCACGATGCCGCGGCGGGCGGTCAGTTCGCGCAGCCCCCGGACGAACTCGGCGGGCTGGCGGGAGGGGTGGCGGCTCTGCACCGGTTCGACGAGCACGGCGGCGATCCGGTCGCCCAGCTCGTCGATGGCCCGCAGGCTCTCCGGCTCCCCGTACGGCAGCACGACCAGGTCGGCGACCGCGCTGCCGGGGATGCCGATCGACACCGGGACCGTCTCGCGCTCGGCCCCGTGGCCCACCGGGCGGCCCAGCGTGTGGTCGAAGTGCCCGTGGTACGAGCCCTCGAACATCACGATGGTGTCCCGCCCGGTGTACGCCCGGGCCAGCCGGATCGCCCCCGCGTTGGCCTCCGTGCCGGAGTTGGCGAACGCGACCCGCTCGGTGCCGGTCAGCTCCGCGAGCAGTTCGGCGGCCTCGCCGGTCTCCGCGCCGCGGGGACCCAGCCGCAGACCGCCGGCCAGGTGCTCGCGGACGGCCTCCTGGACGAAGGCGGGCTCGTGGCCGAAGAGCAGCACGCCGAAACCCATCGTGATGTCGACGTAGGAGTTGCCGTCGACGTCCTCCAGCCGGGAGCCCTGCGCCCGGCGGGCGGCGAGCGGGTAGAGCATCTCCTTGGTGGCCGAACGGAAGCCGACCACGGCCCGGCTGTCCGCGAGCACCCGCCGGTGGCGCTGGGTGAGCGCCTTGGAGGCGGCGGTACGGGCGGTGAAGCGTTCGACCAACCCGTCGAGGTGGCGGCGCTGTTCGCCGGTCAGGCCGCCGCCGGCCATCCCGGAGTCCCGGGCGACCGTGACGCGCGGGCCGTGCACCTGTGCTTGCGATTGGGTGGCCGGCTGGGCCGGTGTGGCGGGGAGTTCCGGTGCGACCGTGTCGGCGGCGGCTGCGGCGGTGGCCAAAGCGGGCGCGGTCGGCGTGGCGGGCGTGGCGGGGGTGGCGGGGGTGCCGGCGAGCAGGGCGAGCTGGTCGGCCATCAGCTGGGAGAACTGGCCCATCAGGGCGAGCTGGCGTTCGATCACCGCGCCGGCCCCGTCGGGAGCGGCGGCCGCCAGCGGGGTGACGGGAGCCGCAGCGACGGGAGCCGCAGCGAGGGGGGCCGGGGTGGGCGCCGGCTGTCCGGGCGTCGGCGCGGGCGCGGCCGGTGCCACCGCCAGGGGCTCCCGTACCGGCGCGGGCACCGCTTCCGGAGCCGCCGTCGGCGCGGGCACCAGGCCGGCCAGCGCCTCGGCGCTCATCCGCCCGGCGATCAGCCCGGCCAGCCGCGCCGGGGTGTCCGCGTCCTCGAACAGCTCGCGCATCGGGACCCGCACCCCGAAGGCGCGCTCCAGGTCCCGGATCATGTTGATCATCGACAGCGAGTCGGCCCCGAGGTCGAAGAAGGGGTCCTCGGCGCCCACCGCCTCCTCCGCCACGCCGAGCTGACGCGCGGTCTGCGCGACGACCCGGCCCAGGACCAGGGCGGCCGCCTGCTCCAGCGGGTCCGGCGCGGGGGTGTCGGTCATGACGGGCTCCTCCAGGACGGTGCGTTCGGCTACGGGCGGGGCCGCCGGCCCGGGACGGGCCCCGGCCACGGTCAGCGGTACGGAACCCGACAGCGGTACGGAACCCGACAGCGGTGCGGGCCCCGGCGGCGGTACGGGCCGGGTCGCGGGCGCGGTCGCGGTCGCGGGCGGCGATGCGGTCGAGGCGTCGGCCGTGTCTTCGGCGCCGGGCGCGGTGAACCAGTGGTAGGTACGGTGGAACGGCCGGCCCGGCAGCGGGACGCGCCGGGCGGGCCCGTCCGGCCACCGCCGGGCGGCGGCGGCCGCCGCCCAGTCCACCGGCACCCCGTGGGTCCACAGCGTGCCCAGTGCGGCGAGCAGTTGGCGCTCCGGGCGGCGACCGCGGCGTCCGCTCGGCACGAACACCGCCCCCGCGAGTTCGCGCCGGCCCAGCCCGCTCAGGGTGTGGTGCGGACCGACCTCCAGGAAGAGCCCGTGGCCGAGCCCGTCGAGCGTCGCGAGCACCCGGTCGAAGCGCGCGGTCTCCCGGGTCTGGCGGACGAAGTGGTCGGGGCCGGGCACCGTGCCCGGTGCCAGCGGCACGCCGTCCAGATTGCTCACCAGCGGGACCCGCAGCGGCCGGAGGGTGATCTGCTCCAGCCGGCGCCGGAACGCCTCCAGCATCGGCTCCATCAGCCGGGAGTGGAACGCCCGGTCGGCGGCGAGCCGTTCCGTCCCGACACCCTCCAGGGCGAGCACCGCCTCCGCTCCCGCGATGTCCCCGGGCCGCCCGGCCAGGACGCACTGCCCGGCGCCGTTCACCACGGCCAGGTCCACCCCGGGCAGCCACTCGGCGAGCGCGCCGAGCCGTTCGGCGGACGCGGTGGCCACCGTCATCGCCCCCGGCTCCGTCGAACGGTGCATCAGCCGCCCGCGGACCCCGGCCAGGAAGAGGCCGTCGGCCAGCGAGAAGGCCCCGGCCGCGTAGGCCGCCGCGTACTCGCCCGCGCTGTGCCCCGCCACCGCCGCCGGCCGCAGCCCGAACTCCTCCCAGAGCGCGGTGTACGCGGCCTGCACCGCGAACAGCGCGGGCTGCGCGGCCTCCGTGGTCCACGGCTGCTCCCCGCCGTCGGGGCCGGGCTCCAGGAGCGGGGGTAGCAGGGACTCCCCCCAGGTCTCGCGGTGCAGCCGGTCACAGGTGTCCAGCACCTCCCGGAACACCGGGTACGCCCGGTACAGCCCGGCGGCCATGCCCCGGTACTGCGCGCCCTGTCCGGTGTAGAGCAGGACGGGGGCCGGTGTGCCGCGCCCGGCGTCCCGCGCCGAGTGCGCCGGGCCGGAGGTCCGCCCGGCGACGAACCCGGCGAGCGCGTCGGCGAGTTCGGCGGGCCCGGTGCCGGTGACGGCGAGCCGGTGGCGCAGCGGGCGGCGGCCCGCGCCGAGGGTGAGCAGCAGGTCGGCCGGGCGGGGCGGGTGTTCGCCGCGCAGCCGGTCGAGCACGGTGGCCGCGAGGTCGGTGAGTGCCTGCGGGCTGCGGGCCGACAGCGGCAGCAGGGCGACCGGCGGTTCGCCGTCGGGGGCGGCGGGGGCGTCCGCGGGGGCGCCGGCCGGCGCCTCCTCCAGGATCAGGTGGGCGTTGGTGCCGCCGACGCCCAGCGCGCTGACCCCGGCCCGGCGCGGGGCATCCCCGGTGGGCCAGTGCGATGCCTCGGTCGGGAGCGTGAAGGGGCTGCCGGCCAGGCCGAGGGCCGGATGGGGCCTGGTCAGGTGGGTCACCGGCGGGATCTCCCGGTGGCGCAGCGCGAGGACGGCCTTGATCAGACCCGCCATCCCGGCGCAGGTGTCCAGGTGGCCGATGTTCGGCTTGACCGAGCCGAGGGCGCAGAAGCCGACCGCCCCGGTACGGGCCCGGTAGGCACGGGTGAGCGCCTGGACCTCGATCGGGTCGCCGAGCGGCGTGCCGGTGCCGTGCGCCTCGACGTAGCCGATGCTGTCGGCCGGGACGCCCGCCACGTCCAGTGCCCGGCCGACCACGGCGGCCTGGCCGTCCAGGCCGGGCGCGGTGTAACCGACCTTGCCCGCACCGTCGTTGTTGACGGCGGAGCCGAGGATCACCGCGTGCACGGTGTCGCCGTCGGCCAGCGCCCGGTCGAGGCGCTTGAGCAGGACGGCGGCGACGCCGTTGCCGCCCACCGTTCCGGCGGCCCGCTCGTCGAAGGCCCGGCAGACGCCGTCGGGCGCCAGGATCGAGCCCTCCTGGTAGCGGTAGCCGGCGGCCTGCGGGACGTGCAGGGCGGCGGCGCCCGCGAGGGCGAGGTCGCTGTCACCGGTCAGCAGCGACTGGACGGCCAGGTGGACGGCGACCAGCGAGGTGGAGCAGGCGGTCTGCACGCCGACGGCGGGCCCCGTGAGGCCGAGCCGGTAGGCGACCCGGGTGGCGGCGAAGTCGGCCTGGTTGCCGATCGCGACCTGCAGCGCCTCGACCGGTCGGGCCGGGTCGGCGGCCGTGCCGATGGCGTGCTGGAGGTAGCCGCGCAGTGAGTACAGCGTCATGCCGGTGCCGGCGAAGACCCCGACCCGGGTGTCCGGCGCGGTGTCGCCGTAGCCGCCGTCGTCCAGGGCCCGGGCACAGGTCTCCAGCAGCAGCCGCTGCTGGGGGTCCATCAGGGCGGCCTCGGCGGCGCTGATGCCGAAGGCCTCGGCGTCGAAGTGGCCGATGTCGGCGATCGGCGCGGTGACCGGGACGAAGTCGGGGTGGCTGTACTCCTCGGCCCGGATGCCGGCGGCGGCGAGCTGCTCGGGGGTGTACCGGGTGGTGCTGACCACGCCGTCGACGATGTTGCGCCAGTACTCCTCGGGGGTGTCCGCGCCGGGCAGCCGCAGTGCCAGGCCGATCACCGCCACCCGCCGGTCGGCGGGCACCTCCGGCGCGGGCGCGGTGGAGGTCGGTGCCGGCTCCGGCGCACCGCCGGCCAGCCGGGCCGCCAGCGCGTCCACGGTGGGGTGCCGGAACAGCGCGGTCGGCTCCAGCCCGGGCGCCGGGCCCGCCGCCAGCGCGGCCTGGACCCGCATCAACTGCACTGACCCGAGGCCGAGTTCGTGGAAGGGCCGGCCGGGGTCGACCGGTTCGCCGAGGACGGCCTCGAAGGTGTCCAGCACGGCGCGGCGCAGCTCGGCCGGGGCGGGCGCGGCCACGACCGGGCGCGCCGGTCCGGCTGCGGGCGGCTGCGGGGCGTCGGCGACCAGCCGCGGCTCGCCCGCCAGCAGCCGGCGCCGGGCGGCGGGGCGGGTGCTGTCGGGACCGGCGTAGTAGTGACCGGGCGGGGCCGCGAGCAGCGCGGTGGCCAGCCGCCGGCCCTCGGCGGCGTCGAGCACGGCGATCCCGCGCTCGGCGGCGGCCGCGTCGTGGGAGGCCTCCCGGTTCATCCCGACACCCCGCCACAGGCCCCAGGAGACCGTCCAGGCCGCGACCCGGTGCTCCCGGCGCAGCCGCTCGACCGCCGCCTCCAGGGAGCGGTTGGCCGCCGCGTACCCCGCCGAGCCGACCGCCTCCTGGAACCCGATCATCGAGGAGTAGCCGACGAACTGGGCACCGGGGCGGGCCGCCACCAGCTCGGCCAGCGCGTCGGTGCCCGCGGTCTTGGCCCGGACGGCCTCCTGCCACCGCTCGGGTCCGAGCTCCTCCAGCAGGCCGATCCGGTACTCGCCGGCGAGGTGCAGGACACCCTCCAGCGGCGCGCCCCAAGCCTGTTCGGCCTCGGCGACGGCCGCCGCCAGGGCCCGGCGGTCCGTCACGTCGGCCGTCCGGTACTCGACCCGGCCGCCGGCCCGCTCCAGGCGCTCCAGCGCGGCGCGGCGCGCGGCCGCCGCCGGACCGCCCGCGGCCGGGTCGGTGCGCCCGACCAGCAGCAGGTGCGGGCCGTACCGGCGGAGCAGCTCCGGGAGCAGTTCCCCGGCGAGGCCGCCCAGCCCGCCGGTCACCAGCCAGCGGGCCCCGGGGGAGAGCAGCGTGCAGGCCGGTGCGGCGGCGGCCTCCGGCGCGGTGAGCGGGGCGAGCTGGCCGAGCCGGGGCACGTAGGGGCGCCCGTCGCGCCAGGCGGCCTCGGGCTCGCGCCGCGGGTCGGCGAGGAAGGCCAGCACGGCCCGCGGGTCCGCCGGGGCGTCGGCGGGCAGGTCGAGGTGGCGGGCCCCGGCGAGCAACCGCTCGGCCCGGGCCCCGGCGGTCAGGGCCGCGGTCGGCGCGGCGACCGGCCGTGGCAGCTCGCCGTCCGCGAGCGCGTGCAACCCGGCGCTGACAGTGACGAGTTCGACCCCGTCCGGACCGCCGCCGTACCGGTGGGCCAGCGCCCGGGTCAGTCCGAGCAGGGCCTCGCCGCACAGCACCTCGTCCGGCTCGGCAACCTGCGCCCACAGGTGCAGCACCCGGTGCGGGCGCCGGCCGGCCGCCTCCAGCTCGTCCAGCAGTCGCGGCCAGCTCCCGGCCCGCCGCTGGTCGAGCGCGTAGCCGTCGCCCAGCCGGGCGAAGGACTCGGCCTGGGACGCCTGGACGGTGTCCGGCAGTACGGCGGCGAGTGCGTCCGACAGGGTGCCCGGTCCGACCGGCCCGAGCAGCAGGACGGTCCCCGGCGGCGGCACCGGCGCGGCGTCCGGCGCGGGCCGGGGCTCCCAGGCCGCACGGCGGACGACGTCCGGCACGGTGCGGGCGTTGCCCTCGGCGAGGTCGAGGCGGGTGATCAGCGCGTCCAGGCCGCCGTCCAGCAGCCGGGCGCGGATCGCGGTGCGCTGGATCTTGCCGCTGGTGGTGCGGGGGAAGTCGGCGGCCGGGACGGGGAGCACCAGCGCGGCCGACAGCCCGAACCGCTCGGCCAGCGCGGCCCGTACGGCGCCCGCCGTCCGGTGCGGCTCGCCCGCCTCCGGGGCGGCCACGAAGAAGACCGCCAACTGCTCGCTGCCGCTGCGCTCGTCGGGCACCCCGCACGCGGCGACGTGACCGGAGAGCACCCCGTCGACGGCGGACACCACGTCCTCCAGGTCGTGGCAGAAGTGGTGGACGCCGTTGATGATGATGATCTCCTTGCGCCGACCGGTGAGGATCACCTCCCCGTCGCGCAGGTAGGCGAGGTCCCCGGTGTCGAACCAGCCGTCGGCGGTGGCGGATTCGCGGTCCGCCCGCGGGTTGTTCAGGTAGCCGGGAGTGACCCGGCCGGAGGAGACCTGGAGCCGTCCGATCCGCAGCTCGGGCAGGACGGCGCCCCGGTCGTCGGCGACCCGCAGCCGCGCGCCGGCGGCCGGGCGGCCCATCGAGAGGAAACGGGTGGCCGCCTCGTCCGAGCCCTCCGGCAGCGGCCGCAGCGCTCCGGTCAGCGAGTCGGTGGCCAGGACCTGGACGGCGCCGGGTTCGCCGTAGCGCTTGTAGGTGATGACGGTGCAGGTCTCGGCCATGCCCCAGGCGAGCAGCAGGTGCTCGGGCCGCAGCCCGGAGGGGGCCAGCCGGGCCAGGAACTCCTCGGCGACGCCCTCGGTGCACTGCTCGCCCGCGTTGATCAGGGACTTGACGGCCGAGAGGTCCCAGCGCCGCTCGGGGGCGGCCCGCAGCGCCTCGGCGACCAGGCGGTAGCCGAAGTTCGGTGACCAGGAGTGCGCGGCGCGCCGGCGCTCCAGCGTGTCCAGCCACAACAGCGGGTCGGCGAGGACGAGTTCGGTGGGGATGTGGGTCTGGTCGCAGGCCGCCACGACGTCCCGCAGGTGGAACATCAGCAGGCCCGCGACATGGTCGAGCGGCAGCCAGTTGACGGTCGGGTCGCCGGGCGCGAAGCCCTGCTCGCAGGCGCCCGCCACGTACTCCAGGATGCCGCGGTGGCTGATCCGGATCGCCTTGGAGCGCCCGGTGGAGCCGGAGGACAGCTGGAGGATCGCGACGTCGCCGCCGGCGCCGTGCGGCGCGGCGGGCGGCTGCGCGGCGGAGCGGTCGACCGGGATCACCCGCAGACCGGCGGCCCGCGGGTCGAGCCGGCCGATGCCCGCGAGCCCGGCGACGGCCTCACCGGCGGCCAGCACCGGCGGGTGCTCCAGCGTCTCCCAGGCGTTGACCAGCTTCTCCAGGACGGGGCCCGGCCGGTCGTAGCCCGGCGGGCGGGCCACCGTGACGGGCAGGACGCCGCCCAGCAGGCAGGCCCAGAGCGCGGGGAAGTAGTGCTCCAGGTCGGGGACTTGGAGGATCGCGCGGTCGCCCGGGCCGAGGCCCGCGGCGGTGAGGGTGCCGAGCACGCGCAGCGCCCGGTCCAGCAGCTCGGGGTAGCGCAGGGTGGTGGCGCCGCCGTCGGCGCGCACCAGGTGCAGGCCGCGTTCGGGGTGCAGCCGGGCGGCGCGCAGCAGCGCGTCGGGCAGGTCGGCGGGGCCGTCGGGCAACGCCCTCGGCACCGCCGGGTACCTGACGCTGCGTCTGCTCGGCGGCTTCGGCGCCGGCGTGCTCGCCGGCCGCGT
>NZ_JBHWUI010000009.1:0-6236 GCF_042737525.1 Kitasatospora sp. NPDC059973
GGCGTTCGGCCCTCCGTTCGCGGCCGTCCTTCGGACGGCCGGCGGACCCGCTCCGCGTGTCCGCGCCCGGGCTTCGCCCGGGCGCCCCGGCGCTCCGCGCTCGGGGCCGGCCTCACTCCGCTTCGCTCCATGAGGCCGGTGGGCTGATGCCTCATCACACAGTTGAACTGGGTCTTTGGCTGAACTCAAGACAGGCTCACTGGGAGGAGGGTGGGCGCCGGGGGCGCGTGCGGGTCGGCTTCACTCCCCCAGGATTGGTCTAGACCGTGGTCCAGGCCACTGTTTCGGCCTCTCGAAGGACCGGGGTGCGCTACCCTGGCGGGGTGAGCAACGGTCCTTGCTGTATCAGTCTTGGAACGTCAGGTGATCCCGCCGGAAGCGGGGTCCGGACCCGCCCCTTTCGGGTATTCGCCAGTTTTCGTGACTGGGGACTGATATCCTGCCGGATAGTCGCTTCTATCGGGCTTGAATTCCGGTTGACGGGATTCTTTCGCCGATCTGTCGAATGTATCAGTAGGGCACTGCCAGCATTTCCCGCGTGGTCCCGTGTGCGGGCTCGGGGATGGGTGAGGGGAGACACGTTTTCGTGGACGTCGTGAAGCCCGGCCTGATGGCCGCTCAGGCAGCCGCCGGCATCTCGCTGCGCGGGCACCAGGAGGAGGCCCTGGAGGCCATCGTGCGGGGCCTGACGCCCCGTCCGGGGCACCCCGCCCCGAACGGGCTGCGGGTGACCGTGCAGATGGCCACCGGGTCCGGCAAGAGCTACGTGGGGGCGGCGGCCGGCCAGAAGCTGGTGCCCCGCGGCGTGGTCCTGGTCGTGGTGCCGACGCTGGACCTGCTGGTGCAGATGGTCGGCTCGTGGCGGGCGGCCGGGCGTTCCGGGGAGATGCACGCGATCTGCTCGCTGGTCGACCGTGAGCTGCCGTACGGGGTGATGGCGTCCACCAGCCCGCTGGCGATCGGTATGTGGCTGTCCCAGGCCGCGAAGCACCGCCGGCCGACCACCATCTTCGCCACCTACACGTCGGTCGGCGCGGTCGCCGACGCCTACGAGTACTGGGCAGAGCGTCAGGGCGAGCTGCTGCCCCCGCTCGGGCTGATGGTCTGCGACGAGGCGCACCGCTCCTCCGGCAGCGTGGAGAAGGCCTGGACCGTGGTGCACGACCAGGCTGCGATCCCCGCGGAGCGCCGGCTGTACATGACGGCGACCCCGCGGATCTGGGCACCGCCCAAGCGGCCGGTGAAGGGCCGGGAAGGGGCTTACCAGCCGCTGCCGCAGGAGCTGGCGGTGTCCATGGACGATGGGCGGGTCTACGGCCCGCACGTGTACTCCCTGGGCCTCGCGGAGGCCATCGACCGCAAGCTGCTGGCCCCGTTCGAGATCGTGGTCCTGGAGCTGCGCGACCCGCTCGGCGACCGGGACAAGGCGCAGCAGCAGGGTGTGCCGTGGGGTCCCGGGGTGGGCGAGGCTGAGGACGGGAGTGAGGACGAGGTGCCGGTCGAGCGGCTCGCGGCGATCCAGGCCGGGCTCGTCAAGACGGTCGTGGAGCGGGGTCTGGAGCGGTGCATCACGTTCCACGGCCGCACGATCGAGGCCCGCTACTTCTCGGAGACGCTGAACCAGACCGTCGAGAAGCTGCACTTCGAGAACCCGCAGAAATACCCTGCTGAGTTCTGGGCGCAGTGGCTCTCCGGTGAGCACGATGTTGATTTCCGCAAGGAGGTCATCGGGGACTTCGGAAAGGGCGAGGAGGACGACGGGCTGAAGCACCGGATCGTGTCCCAGTGCAAGGTCCTGGGCGAGGGAGTAGACATCCCGAATGCGGATTCAATTCTTCTCCAGGGCCGGGGCAGCATGGTGGATATCGTCCAGGCCATCGGCCGGGCCCTCCGGATGAAGCCCGGCGAGGGAAAGACCGCCAGCCTGATCGTCCCGGTCTTCCTCAAGCCCGGGGAGCAGCCGGGGGACATTCTGGAGTCGGACAGCTATTCGCCGCTGGTTCGTATTTTGACTGCCTTGAGGTCTCACGACGCCAGGGTGGTGGAGGCTCTCGCGGTGCCGCAGAAGTCCGGCAAGCGGACCAAGGGGCGAAGCGCTGAGGCGGCTTCCACACCTGGTGAGGCCGGTTCTGGTGCGGGTGGGTCGGGGGCGTTCACGCTGCCGGTGCGGTTCCAGTCGCCGGTGGACGAGAACGTGCTCGCGTTGTTCATCGCCACGCGGGTGCTGGTCGGCGAGACGCAGCTGTGGCGCGAGGGGCTCGGCCACGCGCGGAAATGGTTCGAGGAGACCGGCGGCCTGGACGTTCCCTATTCGGCACTCGTTGGCGAGAACGGGAACTACCCGCTCGGAAAGTGGCTGTCGGACCGGCGGAGTGAGAATGCGGCCGGTGAACTGGCGACGTACCGGGTGGAGATGCTGGACGCGCTCGGGATGATCTGGTCCGTGTCGGACGCGCGGTTCGAGGCCGGCCTGGACTGGGCGCGGGTCTGGGCGAAGGGCCACAGCGGCAGCCTGGCGGCGCCGGCGCGCGCCTCCATCGGCGGATACGCCATCGGCACCTGGCTCGCCGAGCTGCGGGCCGCGGCCCAGGTACCGGCCGGGCAGCCGGGGGCGCTCGCGCCGGAGCGGCGGCGGGCGTTGGAGGAGATCGACCCGTTCTGGTGCCCGGCATGGCCGATCACCTGGCAGCGCGCCTACGCGGTCGCCCGGGCGTGGTGGCTCGACAGCGACGGGCGGGTCGACTGGGCGCAGCTACCAGAGGCGACGGTGTTCGAGGGTGAGCAGCTCGGCCGCTGGGTTCAGGCACAGCGGGCCGGCTTCCCCGAGTTGGAGGAGGATCAGCGGGACCTGCTGACGGCGATCGGCATCGAGGAGGACCAGGAGCTGGTGGCCGCCAAGGCCGCCGCCGAGGCGAAGCCGAAGGTGTCCCGCACCGACCGGTTCCAGCAGGGCCTGGCCGCCCTCGCCCAGTTCGTCGAGCGGGAACGGCACCCCCGGGTGCCCCGCCCGCACAAGGAACCGTTGAAGGCCGTGGAGGCCGGCCCCGGCGGTGAGGAGCGGGTCGTGGTGTCGCACTTCGCGCTCGGCACCTGGCTCAACAACCAGAAAGCCCGCCGGGCGAAACTCACCCCGGGCCAGCTCGCCCAACTCGCCGAACACGGAGTCGAGTGGGCGTAGGACGGTGGGGGGCGGTCCTGATGGGCGTGGCTGCCCGTAGTGGGAGGTAGCCACGCCCATCTGGGGTGGGTGTTAGTGGGTCTTCAGCCACCAGTCGACGATGGCGATCAGGATCGGGGCGGGGGTGGCGGCCAGGGAGAGGAGGGCGGTACGCCCGGTCTGGCGGAGGATGGAGGTGCCGGCGGGGGCGGGCGGGGTGTCCGGTGCCGTGTCGGCGCCGGTGTGGGCGGGGTCGGGCTTGCGGGCGGGGTTGTTGTGCATGGCGGGTGTCCTTTCGGGTGGTCGCTGGTGTTGGGGTGCCGGGCCCGGCGTTGGCTCTGAATGTGGCATCAGGGCAGGCGGGGTGTCCCAAGATGCGGGCGGGGAGGGCGGGGTGGGCACTACGCTGCTGGTCAGCGGTGGCGGGTCGCGGTACCCGCCAGCCCTGCTGCGGGCGGGGCGGGCGCAGGCGGGCGAGGGACGGGACGGGCCGGACGATGCCGGAGAACGAGCTGTTGGAGCCGGGCCCGAAGCGGTTGGCGCTCTATCTGGGGCTGCGTGAGCTGAAGGAGAGGGCGGAGCAGGCTCGCAAGGCTCAGCCGGCCCTGTGCGGGCAACTGGAGCTGGAGAAGGCCGTACGGCGCACCCGGCGTGCTGGGACGGAGACGTTCGCCGGGAAGCGGATCAGCTCGTGGGTTCCTCCGACTGGCCGTGCGGGTGAGGCGCAGGTTCCGCAGGACGCCGAGGTGTTGCTGGCGGTGGTGGCGGTGTGGTCGGCGTGGGCGGGTGCCCCTTCGCTGGCGGCTGACGGTCGGGTGGAGGAGCGGTGGCTGCGCGGGGAGCGGTCCCGGTGGGAGCGGTTGCTGGACGGGGCCCGGGCAGAGCGTGAGGCCGTCCGCGCGGGCGGCGTCGGGGATGCCGTGGCGCAGGACCAGGTGCGTGCCGCTGAGTGGGCGAGGGCCGTGGAGGAGTACCGGCGGCGGGTGCGGGAGGTACACCGTCGGTTGAATCTCGATGTCCTGGGGTCCTCCGGCAGTGCCGGTGAGCAGCCGGTGATTGAGGTGCGGCAGGTGTTCATGCCGCAGCTGTGCCGTCCGCACGTGGCGCAGGTTCCGGGTGAGGTGCGCAGGCTGCTGGCGGCGCACGAGCTGGTGGACACCGACCTGCCGCCGAGCATGGAGGTCGAGGCGGCCCGCGCCCTGCGCAAGGCCTACCACGCTCAGCCGGCGCGGCCGGTGCTGGAGGTGTTGGCGGGTGAGGGGGGCCGGCGGGTGGTGGTGCTGGGCGATCCGGGTGCGGGGAAGTCGACGCTGGCGAAGTACACGGCGTTGGCGTTGGCGGGAGCATTGGAGGAGATGCCGGCGGAGCTCGCCGGGCTGTCGGGGCTGGTGCCGGTGGTGGTGGAGCTGCGGCAGTACGCGCAGGCGCTGTGGCGTGATCGGACGATCGAGGACTTCCTGGAGCATGTCGACCGGCAGGACCGGATGTGCCTGACGCGGCCGGTCTTGGAGGGTCTGCTCGCGCGGGGGCGTGCCGTGGTGTTCTTCGACGGCCTGGACGAGGTGTTCGATCCGGCCGTGCGGGCGGAGACCGCTCGGCGGATCACCGCGTTCGCCGCCGACCACCCAGACGTGCGTGTGGTCGTGACGTCGCGGGAGTACGGCTACCGGGCTGGTGAGTTCACCGCGGCCGGGTTCGCGCAGGTGATGCTCCAAGACCTGGAGCGCGGGCAGGTCGAGGAGTTCATCCGCCGCTGGTACACCGCCGCCCATCCGGCGAACTTCTCCCTCGCCTCCCAACTCACCCAACGCCTGCTCGGCGCGGTGCGGGGGGTTCGGGCGGTGGCGGAACTGGCGGGCAACCCGCTGCTGCTGACCGTCCTGGCGTCCATGGGGCTCGGTAAGACCATCCCCCGCGAGCGCCGCGAAGTCTACGCCCACGCGGTGGAGGTCCTCATCGAGCAGTGGGACAGGGATGCCAAATTCCTTGCCCCCCACTCTCCGGTCGCCGGAGAGGCCGCCCAGGCACTGGAGTGGCTCAACGTCGACAAACGCCTCAAGGTGTTGCAGCGCATCGCCCGCCGCATGCAGGAGGGTGCGGGCCGGCCCGCCGGCACGTTCATCCAGCACACCGAGCTGACCGGCATCATCAGCAGCTACCTGACCGAACAGAACATCTCCCGCACCGCCGCCGACATTGCCGCCGAACATGTCGTCGACCGGCTGCGCACCCGTAACTTTCTCCTTGCCCACTACGGCGGCGGCGTTTACGGGTTCGTCCACCGCACGTTCCTTGAATACCTGGCCGCCAGCGAGCTTCTGGAGCGTTACCACGAGGAGGAGTGGAGCCGTGACGAGATGGTGGGGGTCTTGGCCGAGCGTGCCGGTGACCCCGCGTGGCACGAAGTCCTGCTCCTCGTGGCCGGCAACCTCCATCAGCGCGGCGTCGCTGCCTTCATCGCGTATCTCCTGCGCCAGCACCGGCGCGCAAGGAGTCCCAAAGGTTGGTCAGTGCCGATGCTGGTACTGGCCATCCGCGTCCTGGCCGAGGTCAAGGAGATCGGCGCCTCGCCCGCCCCGGGCACCAAGGACCGGCACCTTTCCGTAGCCGCCCAAAGCGACGCCGTCATCAGCGCCCTCACCACCACGCTGCGCCAGTCAACATTTGTCTCCGTCGAGGAAGCCCTACCGGCCCTCGGGACCTTCGACCGCTTCTGGAGCGGCCGGGACCGCTACCTCCGCTGGTACTACGCGATCCCATCGGGGGATCACGCGTTTCAGTGCAGCGAAATCGCTGCGGCGCTGAGTCGAAACTGGGAAGAGACGGCGCGCCAGGCGCGTATCCCCTGGGATCCGTCCCTTCGCAACGCGGCCTTGGAAGTGCTCGGGGAGCGGTGGCCGGACGACCAGAACACCCGCCAAGCCGTCCTGACCACCGCCACCGACACCGACACCCACCCGAACGTCCGCAGCACCGCCCTGCGGGTGCTCGGGGAGCGGTGGCCGGACGACCAGAACACCCGCCAAGCCGTCCTGACCACCGCCACCGACACCGACACCCACCCGAACGTCCGCAGCAC
>NZ_JBHWUI010000009.1:6336-7030 GCF_042737525.1 Kitasatospora sp. NPDC059973
CGCCCTGCAAGTACTCGGGGAGCAGTGGCCGGACGGTCAGGACACCCACCAAGCCGTCCTGACCGCCGCCACCGACACCACCGATACTGGCTGGAACGCTCGCAGCACCGCCCTGCGGGTGCTCGGGGAGCAGTGGCCGGACGGTCAGGACACCCACCGAGCCGTCCTGACCGCCGCCACCGACACCGACACCCACCCGAACGTCCGCACCACCGCCCTGCGGGTGCTCGGGGAGCAGTGGCCGGACGGTCAGGACACCCACCAAGCCGTCCTGACCGCCGCCACCGACACCGACACCCACCCGAAGGTCCGCAGCACCGCCCTGCAGGTGCTCGGGGAGCAGTGGCCGGACGGTCAGGACACCCACCAAGCCGTCCTGACCGCCGCCACCGACACCGACACCGGCCCGATCGTCCGCAACATCGCCCTGCAAGTACTCGCAGCAAACTTCCCGGACGACCAGGACACCCACCGAGCCGTCCTGACCGCCGCCACCGACACCGACACCCACCCGTACATCCGCAGCACCGCCCTGCAAGTACTCGGGGAGCAGTGGCCGGAAGACCAGAACACCCACCAAGCCGTCCTGACCGCCGCCACCGACACCGGCCCGATCGTCCGCAACATCGCCCTGCAAGTACTCGCAGCAAACTTCCCGGACGACCAGGACACCCACCGAGCCGTCCTGACCGCC
>NZ_JBHWUI010000009.1:7128-7292 GCF_042737525.1 Kitasatospora sp. NPDC059973
CCGCCACCGACACCGACACCCACCCGAACGTCCGCACCACCGCCCTGCAAGTACTCGGGGAGCAGTGGCCGGAAGACCAGAACACCCACCAAGCCGTCCTGACCGCCGCCACCGACACCGACACCCACCCGAACGTCCGCACCACCGCCCTGCAAGTACTCGGG
>NZ_JBHWUI010000009.1:7389-98212 GCF_042737525.1 Kitasatospora sp. NPDC059973
GGCCGGAAGACCAGAACACCCACCAAGCCGTCCTGACCGCCGCCACCGACACCGACACCCACCCGAACGTCCGCACCACCGCCCTGCAAGTACTCGCAGCAAACTTTCCGGACGTGGCATGGCCTGTCCTATGCGAGTACACGAAGAGCGACCAGCCAGCCGACATGAGGGTGAGCGTGATCAAGTTGCTCGCGTTGCTGTGGCCGAAGGAACCGGAGAGCGTCACCCTCATCCGAGTCATGGAACAGCATGATGACGAAATCGTGAGGCGAACCGCGGGAGAGGCCCTGGCGCTGTTGGAGCAGCGGCCACGGTCGGCGGCCTCTCAGGTGTAGGCAGTCAGGGGCTGCGGGTGCTTGAGAGATTGGCCCGCACCACAGCATGGGGGGGCGCGCTGTCGTGGCTGGCGGCTGAAGTGCGTGGCGCTGGAGCGGCTGCGAGTTCGACTCTGCCGGCTTCGCGTGCTAGAAGGCCGAGTGGGGCAGGTTGTCGAAGCGGGATCGCGGCGCTGGCGGTGCGCCAATCATGGTGATTGGACGGGGTCCGGGCCATGGACGAGGAGACCGGCCGGCACATCTCTGCCGCGTCGGCCGCGCCGGGCTCCGGACTCGGGACATCGTGTTCGGTCACAGAGACGGCATGGCCATGGCGAATAGATACGCCACCCAATCGCCGGGCCCCGCTAGCCTTCACGCAGGGGTCGCGCGGCCCGTCCCGCGATGCATACTGGGCCTGTCGAGGTGGGAGCAGCCCGTTCGCTGACGGCGGTAACCGTCAGATCACCGAACGACCTGCTCACACCCCTTCGATAGCGCTTGCCGCGTGGTGAGCACTCAGCGTCGGCCCGACCTTCCCGGGTTGGGCCGACGTGCTCTCTGGTATCAGGTCCGCATCTGGCGGATGCGGTCGAGGAGATCGATGATCTCGTAGGCGCGCCAGAGCCACCTGGCGGTGGCGACAGCAACGGCCGACCAGTCCTTGCGGCGCTCTGCGGTGCCCGCCGGATCTTCGGATCCCGGCTCCGGCTCGTCGGCGGCCGGCTGTTCACTGGACGTGTTCACAGAGCGCTCCCTCCCTCTCCCGGGCCTTCAGGGCCCTCACCGCCCCGCACAGACACGGAGTGGCTGTCCTGGACGGCATGTTCGTGCCGTACAGGGAGGAAGCAGCAACTCACGGTTGAGCGTAGTGGGTTAGCGGGCAGCTCCTCCGCCCGGCGAGACCTGGCGAAGGCTGGCGAATGGTCAAAATGCTCGTATGATCGCGGCGACGTTGCGGTGCCGAAAGCGGCCCGGCCATCGACCCCCGTGGTGCTGGTACCGGAGCGGCGCCGGGCGCTGGAGCGGATCGACCCGCGGTGGTGCCCCGCCTGGCAGCGCGCGTACGCCATCATGCGGCGGTGGTGGCTTGAGCAGGCCAGCCTGGTCGACTGAGCCGCGCTGCCGCAGGACGCGGTGTTCGAAGGTGAGCAGCTCGGTCAGTGGGTGCGGGCGCAGCGGGCCGCCTCGCCGGGTCTGGAGGAGGACCAGCGGGACCTGCTGGCGGCGATCGGCATCGAGGAGGACGAGGAGCTGGTGGCCGCGAAGGCCGCGACCGAGGCGAAGCCGACCGTGTCCCGCGGCGACCGGTTCGCCCAGGGCCTGGCGGCGCTCGCCCAGTTCGTGGAGCGGGAGCGTCATCCCCGGGTGCCCCGCCCGCACAAGGAGCCGGTCGAGGCCGTGGAGGCCGGCCCCGGCGGGGAGGAGCAGGTGGTGGTGTCGCACGTCGCGCTGGGCACCTGGCTGAACAACCAGAAGGCAAGGCGGGCGAAGCTCACGCCCGGTCAGCTCGCCCAGCTCGCCGAGCACGGCGTCGAGTGGGCATGAGCTGGTCGGTGGAGGGCCTGGCCCCGAGGGAGGCGCGGTCGCCGAATGGCCGGGTGCTGCTGGTCACGGGGGCGGATCACTGGTTCCGGAAGGGGTCGAGGCAGCCGGACGGGGCGGAGGTCTGGATTTGCGGGGCGGTCGGGTGCAGTCGGCACCGGTCCGATCACGTCCAGGCGCGGGGGCCGTGGGTGGAGGCCGCGCACGGCTTCACGCCGCGGCGGATCGCGCCGTCGCGGTGCAAGGCGTGCGGGCACCATCGGCTGCATTCGCGGCACGTGCCGTGGCGGTGGAAGCAGTACGGGGGTGGGGAGCAGCGCGGTGGCCCGGCGGGTGCGCGGCCCGGGGAGGGCTTGGACGGGCGGGGTGGCGGGCGGGTGGGGCGGCAGCGGGTCGGGTGGCCCGGTGAGCTGCCGGTGTCCTGGCGCGGGCCGTATGCCAGGGTCTGGCGCGGTAGCGGCTGGCTCGGTGTCCGTCCGCTGGAGGAGTGGCCAGCCGGGGTGTTGCCGGCCGTGTGAGGTGGTGCTCGATGCCGCCGGTCCCGCAGGGGGCCGGCGCCCTGCGGGGTGGCGGCCTCCTGGCGCTGGGCTCGGTCGGTCAGCCGACGGCGGCCTCGGCGACGTCGGTGGCCGGTGTGCCGGTGCGCGCGGCCCAGGTGATGACAGTGGCGGCCAGGGCGAGGGCGGCGCCCCTCTTGCGGTGGTCGCCGGACCGGATGAGCGGCCAGGTCTTGGCCGGCCTTACCGGGAACGTCGGTGCGGCGGCCGCCGTCGGGGTGGCGCAGTTCCTGGCCGAGCACGTTCAGGTGCTCTGGTGCTGAGCCTGCGGGCGACCCGACCGGCCGCGGGCCGGGAGGTCAGGGGGTGTCGCCCGCCCAGTCCCAGCGGCGCGGGTCTGCGGGTCGGGGTTCGTAGTGAGCGCGGCCGCCGGGGCCGTGGGAGCCGAGCTCGGTGATCAGCGCGACGCCGTCGACGAGTTGCTCGGCATCCCAGCCGGTGACATCCAGGAGCAGCCCGTCGAGCGGGCCGCCGACCAGCTCCCGGTAGACGTGGCCGGGCTGCGGGCCGGGGTCGGGGTGGTCGTGGTCCGCTCCATAGACCCGGCCCCGCATCAACGCCTCGTCGTCCATGTCCACCAGCATCCCAGTCGGCACCGACAGGGGTGCGGTTTACCCATCAGGTGATCAACCTTGTATCTCACCCAGTGACCAGCCCACCACCTCAGCGAGTCGCCCTCGCCACGGAGCTGCCGGGCCCGAGGGGACAAGGCCGGACGGCCCGAGTATGCGTGCGTCCTGCAAGTGGATGTACGCCGGTCGGCTCACGGAAGCGATGGCCTCGCGGTAGTCGTCGGGGACCTTCACGCTGTCGAGGCTGCTGTGGATCGTCTTTATCTCCTCGGCTTCACCCGTGAGCTTCTTCAGATAGAAGTCGTAGAACTGGTTGAGGCCGGCAACGTCGCCGTTGGCTTCCTTGAGGAGTTCGATGTTGAGCTCAGCCCACTTGGTCCCGGAGACAAGGCGTCCGGTCACGACTCCACCCGTTGTGGTGAGGGTGATGCTGACCTCGAAGGAGGAGGCTTCCGTGATGCTTACGAACGCTGCAAGTGCAGTGTCGTACTGGAGAGACTTGGTCATGGTGGCAGGCTAGCGGCCAGGTCTGACATTCCAGCCCATCATCAATCCCTTCTTCCTCTGGTAACCTCCGCCATGCCCATAGCCTGGAACGACGTCCTGTCCACCACTGGCACGGTCGCCAGCGCCTGCGCCGCAGGGTTCGCGCTGCTGTCGGCTCGCAAGGCCAACCAGACCGCGAAGGCCGCCCAGGAGACCGCCCAGACGGTGGCTACCATCGAAGCGCACCGCTGGCACGCCGATCTGACCCCCTGCTTGACGGTGACCTTCGCGGACCGCTTCGGACTGCAGGGTCTTCGCATCAGTCTGGATGGCCCCGCTGGCCTGGACCGCCTGGACTACATCAGCGTCACCATGGAGAACGAGACCGGCGTCGACCGGACGGGCCACGCGAGCCTGGGCGGATCGATCCCCCTGGAAGAACTGGAGACGATCGTATGGAGCCCGTTTCGGTTCCGGCCCTACGTCGACGGTACCGACGAACACGGGCGCTCCCCGGCCCCCTTCTCCCTGCGGTTAGGTGAATGGCGCCCGTTCGCTATCGAGATTCCCCCGGCTCCACGGCAATGGGACTCGCAGCGCGGATGGGAGGCGCTGTTCGACGGCAAGCCGATCCGGCTCCTCTTTGAATGTCGGCGCGAGGGCCACGAGCCCTGGACCATCCCCTACGAGATCCCCTCCAGCGTGTGGAACGCCCGGGCTGCCCCGGACACGACTGCTGGCCAGCCTGATGCCCCGCCCGGTCCTGTGGTCGGTACACCATCCTGAGTGCGACGGCGCGAGCGAGAGCGCCACTGGAAGTCGCGGGGCAGGTCGCGGGCCCGGCCCGGTCAGCAAGCGCGGCGCATGGGAGCCTTGAGGGCCTCACGGGCGTCGCGACGGCGTTCCACGCTGCGGGCGGCTACGCGGATGGTGGCGCCGCGAACTGCCCCCAGACCTCCGCGAGCGGCGTGCTCGCCGCTCCCCCCTCGGAGATAGAGACCCGATGACGCCCGAGCCCGAACCGGCCGAGAACGGCCTCGCCGCGGCCTCAACGAGTCGCTCCACGACCCTGACGCACGCGACGCTGGCCAAGCGCGGCTTCGTCGGCTTCGTGCCGTTCGCCAACCTCCCGTACAGCGCCGTCCCCGCCGACGAGGGCGTCTACGTTGTGCTGCGCCCCGCCACCTCACGCCCGGTCTTCCTCCCGCGCAGTCCCGCCGGCCACCGCAAAGGCCGCGACCCCTCCGCAACGGCGGCCACCCTGAACAGAGCCTGGGTGCCCGGCGCCCAGGTGGTGTACGTCGGAAAGGCCGCTGGCCGCCAAGGGCTAAGCAAACGGCTGAACGCCTACCGCCGCCAGGGCCAGGGGCGCAACGCCGGCCACGGCGGCGGCGAGTACGTCTGGCAGCTCGCCGACTCCGACACGCTCCTGGTCGCCTGGCGCGCCGGAGCCGAGCCTCCCGCTGGCCGGGCCGAGGCGGAGCTGATCGCGGAGTTCACCGCGGTTCACGGAGCGCTCCCCTTCGCCAACCGCAACCGGGGCTCCTCGATTCAAGGAGCCGTAAGCCGCTCCTCCGGAGCGTGATCGCAGACGACGTTACTCTCGTGGACATCACGGCGTGTCAGCATCCGATAAGGCGAGAGCTTCCGACTGCGTAGCTGACGGCCCCGACGGCCCCCAGTGGGGGCTCCTGAGCAACGCGAAGGCCGCCGCCCCGTGTGGGGCGGCGGCCTTCGGCGTGTTCGGGCTGCGGGAATCTGCGGTGGCCAGTGTGTACGGCCGACCGGCCCAGGCTAACGGTACCGTGCGGGCCCGGCGCCGTCCGGGGGGCTTCGTCAGGTCGACTCGGTGCTCTTGGCCGGCTTGGTGCGGGCGAAGGTGAAGAAGAGGTGCGGGAGGGCGTAGGCGACCATGACGTCCATACCGCCCATGTAGAGGCCGAGGTACCAGGGTCCGTGGCCGGGGTTGTCGACCGGGTAGGACAGGGCCGCGTAGCCGTAGGCGAAGACGGACAGCAGGGCCAGGGTGATGAAGCGGCTGGGGCCGGTGTCGCGGCCGGCTGCTTCCATTTTGGCCAGACTGCTTGCCATGGCGGTGCCCGCGGCCGGGAAGAACACGGCGGCGAGCCAGGCAATAGGGGCGGGTTGGTCGATGGCGATCAGCCCGGCCGCCGCGTAGGGGACGTTCACCAGCCACCACATCGACGCGACGATCACCAGCACTGTGGTGCTGACCAAGCCGCGAATGTTCAAGGCTCCACCCTCCGCTCGAAGGAACCGGCGCCAGTGTGCCCGTTCCGGCCACCCGCGGTCACCTCCGGGCGGCGCGCGGCCTTCCGTGCGCGCCCCGCCCCCGAGGTGCCCGGGCGCCAGCGCTACGAGCGACGGGGGCGGCGGCCGTCCGCATGCTCCGGATCTGGTCGAATCCGGTTCTGGGAACGGGGTTGACCGGCCGTCTGAGCGGTGTACCGTCCGCCGGTTCGGCACCCTGACCGGGCCGATACCGGCGACGAGAACCGACGCCTGGCACCCCTTGACTCGCCTTCCCCCGTGGCTAGCGTCCGGCACCACGGACCGCCAGAAGCGGGCCCGCGGCGCTCCGTTGCGCCCCGGGCCATCTACCCGCGGCCCGTGTCACCGCACATGACACAGGAGGAGACGGACATGAACGAGACGAGGCCGCGCGGCGAGGAGCCGGGCGCGGCGGGGTGGGACGGCGTCGAGCGGTGCCGTGCGACGGAGCCGACCGGGCGGACTGCGTGGTGGTCGCTGGACCGGTTGCCCGGCCGGATCGTGGTCCGCGTCGCAGGGGAGCTCGGCGCGACCGCCGTGCTGAAGGCGGCCCAGGTCTTGGCCGAGTACTTCCGCTGACCCTCGATTGACCGGTGCGGCCGGGCCACCGAACCCCGGCCCGGCCGCACCGGCATGGCGATGCACACCGCGCCAGCCCTGGCCATGCTGCGGCCCCGGCACCACCGCCGTGGTGGCACCGGGGCCGATAGGCTAGGCCGGGTGGTCAAGGGCTGTCGCCGACCCAGCCCCAGTAGCGCGGGTCCCTGGGACGGGGCTCGTAGTGGGCGCGACCGACCGCGCCGTACGAACCGTCTCGGCGGCCAGCGCGGCGCCCTCGGCGAGCTGCTCGACGTCCCAGCCGGTGACATCCAGGAGGAAGCCATCGAGCGGGCCGGGGCCCGGGCCGTCGTGGCCAACTCCGTACACCCGGCCCCGCATCAACGCCTCGTCGTCCATACCGGCCACCATCCCAGCCGCCCCCGACCGGCGGTGTCGGTCGGAGTGGGTAGGGTCTGCGGGCACGGTGCGTTCGGCATCTGGGGAATCCAGCTCCAGAGAACAGCTTCCTCCCTGGCTCTGCCCGGGGGTGGTCCTCGTGGGATCGAGGACCTATCCGACGACCAGGCATGGTCGAGGGCCAAGAGTGGGTCTCGTCAGCGCCCACCGCACCGTGCCAGCTGTGATCCCTTATCGCTCCGGGGCACGGGGGCGGGCGGGGCCGGTGACACGGTGGCGGGTAGTCGGGGCTCGGTCGCCGCGAGAGGCCCAGCCAACTCCCTCCGTGATGGAACGGCGGCCGCCGGCTTCAGAGGCCCGAGTTCCGCCCAGAGCCCTGCCCAGCGGTGGGCCAACCGCTGGGCCCCTCTATCCCTGCTCCGTGTGTACCGGTACGACTTGTCGCGCGCCAGGGTGAACCCCATCCCGATCCCCTTCCCCGCCCCGGCCGACGGCCGCTAGGAAGATCAACGGCCATCACCGTCGACTACCGGAAGCGGACACCCCGATGCGTACCAGCACCACCGCCGCGCGCACCAGCGCACTCGCCACGAGCACCCTGCTCACACTCGCCCTGCTCACCGCGACCGCCCCCAGCGCCTCGGCCACCCCCGGTGCCAGCCCGCTCCGTTCTCCCGGGCAGGTCCTGACGATCCGCCTGCACGACGCCATCGACGCCCTGCCCGTCGCCGACGAGAACCGCGACGGCTACGAGCGCACCAAGTTCAAGCACTGGATCGACGCCGACAGGGACGGCTGCAACACCCGCAAGGAGGTCATCCTCCGGGAAGCCGTCGAGGCGCCGGAGATCGGCCCGGGCTGCTCGCTGACCGGCGGCGTCTGGTACTCGATCTACGACGGGGTAACCGTCACCGACGCGGCTGGCCTGGACGTGGACCATGTAGTGCCGCTCGCCGAGGCCTGGGACAGCGGGGCCTCCGCCTGGAGCGCGGCCGAGCGCCAGGCCTACGCCAACGACCTGGACGAGCCCCGCGACCTGGTCGCCGTCACCGCCCGCTCGAACCGCCAGAAGTCCGACAAGGACATCGCCGAATGGCGCCCCTCGGTCAAGGCCGAGGAGTGCGACTACGTCAACCGCTGGACCGTCTCCAAGACCCGCTGGAGCCAGACGGTCGACACCACCGAGAAGAACGTCCTGCGCGACCTCGGCGCCGCCTGCCCCAACGACACGTTGACCATCACGCTCGCCCGCTGACCGCCAGGCCCGGCATCACCGCGCACCATCGCCCGGACATCCCGGCCGCCACCCCGCACCCGGGGGCGGCGGCCTTTCACAGGCCCGGATCTGTTCGAACTCCGGTCCCGAACGCGGGGTTGACCGGCCGCCTGAGCGATGTATCGTCCGCCGGTTCGGCACCCGCCGCCAGGCCCAGGGTCCCGGTGAAATCGGCACTCAACACCCCTTGACTCGCCTTCTCCCGTGCCTACCGTCCGGCACCACGGACCGCCTGAAGCGGGCCCCTGCGGCGCTCCGTTGCGTCCCGGCCCGCCTTCCCGCGGCCCGTGTTCACCGCACCCGACGCAGCAGGAGACGGACATGCACGAGACGAGGCCGCGCACCGAAGAGCAGGGCGCGGCGGGGCGGGACGGCGTCGAGCCGCCCCGCGCGGTGGAGCAGACCGGGAGCACGGCCTGGTGGCGGAGTTCAGGAGACGGCGTGGTGTCACTCCGCCGTCGGGCACGGCGCCTGCCCGCGCGCTGGCCGGGAACAGCTGGCTCGGTCAGGCGGTGCCCCGCTCTGACCGGCCGCCGAGGTTTCGGCCCGACTCCGGCCGTTCCTGGGGTCCCAGGATCTGCGGCAGTCGTCCGTGCAGCTACCGAATTCGAAGCCGGGCAGGTGTTGCGCGTACCCGGCGGGACCCCGGGCTTAGACCGCTCCTGTCGCCCCGACCGGGGGCGGTCGGCCGACGACGTCGGCTCCGGTGGCCTCGGGCTCTGGCGTCGTGCCTGCGGGCACACGGCACAGAGCCGTGGTTCTCACCGGCGGCCTGCGAGTTCTTCCAGCTGCGTGGCGAGGCGGGGGCCGGGCCGGCTCGCCACTCCGTCGATGACCAGGAGGTCGCCGGGCTCGCTGTGAACGACCAGGCGGTTGACTTCCGCCGCCAGTTCGCCCGTGGGCCGCACCGATTCCCGGCTGTGCCAGGGCGGGAGGACCGCGGGCACCACCTTGGTGAGGTAGCCCGGCAGGTTCGGCAGACCTGGAGGCATGGGAGAGCCGCCAACTTCCCCAGCCGCGGCGCACGCCTGGTTGAACCACCATTCCGACTCGTCCAGCTCTCCGCGGTGCAGGTGGTGGAGGTAGAGGGCGAACGCGGAGACGTGGTCGCCGGCGGCGGCGGCGAGACGCCACCAGAAGACGGCGCTGATGGGATGGCCTGCCAGGTGCAGGATGCAGCCGAACACCCGGGCACCGTCGATCTCGTCGTCGACGTCGCGCGTGTCGATGTCACCGGGCGGCCGGCCGGCGCGGTGCTTCCAGTCCTCGTCCGCGTAGCGGGCGAGGAGGGCGACGGCCTTGGGGCGTGTCACGGTGGCGCGGGCCAGGGAGTCGAGGCCCAGCCGGGCACGGTTGTGGTCCGCCCACCAGGCGGGTGGGGTGTAGGTGCCGGCGTGGTAGCCGGCCACATCGCCCGCGATCTCGCGCATGGCGATCGCGAAGTCCTCGCCGCCATCGGGGCCTGCCGCGCGGTCGCGGCCGGGCCCTTCGGCCTCGGCGAGGAAGAGGCGCAGGGCCTCCTCGCGGGAGAGGCCCTGGCCCTCACCGGCGTGCGAGCGGCTCCTATCGCGGCCGGCGATGGCCGCGGCTTCGGCGGTCTGACCGAGCAGCCGCTCGACGGCTCGGTCGTGCCCGTCGGGTGCCGGCCGTCGGGAGCCGGCGCTGCCGCGGCTGGCATGGGGATCGATGGTCACCGGCGTGCTCCTCTGCGGTGAGTCGGGGTGTCGTGGAGAAGGATCCGGCGCGGCCTGAGGACTTCTTCCAGCTTGTCGAGGGCCTGCTTGTGGTTGCGGTCGACCGTGCTGGGATGGGTGTTCAGGAGCCACGCGATGAAGAGGGTGGAGCGGCGCGAGGACTTCAGGATGACGACGTCGAACTGTCGGGGGGTCAGCAGCCGCAAGGCGGGGATGAGCCCGACGTCGGTGTCCTCGGCATCGCCCTCGGTGAGACTCTCGCGCATCTGGGCCAGGAGAGAGCGTGCGGTGTCGGCACGGACGGCCAGCTGTTCCTCCCCGTGCAGGCGTCGGACCTCGTACACCACCGCGGTGGTGAGCATGCCCCACGTGATGTCCTCGACGTTGGGCGCGCGCAGGATCTGCTTCCAGTCGAGGGCGATCCGGACCAGCACCTGTCGCACGATCAAGCGGGCGGCGCCCTGGCTCCCGAGCATCTCCTGCGCATAGTGCAGATAACTCTCCCGATGCAGGAGCGCGTACGCCTCGAAGTCGAGGGGAAGATCCACGGGGAGCTCCACGGCCGCTCCGAAGGTTCCCGTGTCCGGGTCGGGGAAGTCCGGGCCTATCGGGGACCCGAACGGCTCGTCATCCATTCAGGCCCCCCGGTGACGGCCCGCGAGTCGGCGGCCAGCGCGCCGGCGGTGGTGTGGAGGATCGTCGCCCTTTCTGCGGCGGCTGAGCGGGGGACGGGGAGCGCTGCTGTTCACAAAGAACCTCTTTGTCGGGAAACGGGATGGTTCTGCTCATGCATGAGCCACTTAGTGGCCTAGTGGTAGCCAATCAGCCGCCCCCCGCCGTTCACGCACGCCAATCGAACCAATTTCACGACCTGTTCATGACCACGAACGCACCGTGACGAGTCGAGCCCTCGCGCCGACCTCCGATGAGACGTTTCAGCGGCCCAGACATCCGCTCTGACCATCACGGAAACTGCCACCCCCACCACTCTCCGCAATCGAACGTGACCGGCATCACACCCTCGCGCAGCCGGCCCCGGACCGCTTCGATGACGCACCGGTTCGACTACGGGCAGGACGGCCCCGGCGACAACTCCTGAGCCACGGCCGCCGGCCCGCCATACCTCCCCACAACGGCAGCCAGCGCCCCCTCCACCACCGCTACGCCCATGCGGCAACCCCGTGTCCACTGGCAGCCTCCCGACGGCCCCCCTCCGCTCCACCACGGCGACCGTGCCGGTCGCGTCCGGCAGCCACAACTGCGCCGCGCGAGGCCGCGCCGCCGATCCCCGGCCCGACACCGTCACCCGCACCCGGCGGCCAGTCAGCTGCCCGTGCCCCTCCCCCAGCCCTGACCACTGACCCGCACTCACCTCCAGCCGCAGCTGGGCGCCGGGCCAGGGCCCGGGAGTGATCAGGACGGTGCCGCTCCGGCGCAGCTGGGCGGCGAGCCGTTCGAGGGCGCGGGGCGCCAGGGCGGTGGGGGCCGCGGCGAGGACGACGGGGCAGGCGGCGGCGAGCGCGGTGACGACCTCGGCGTAATGGTCGCCGGGGAAGTCGGCGACCAGGAGGCGCTTCAGGTCGAGGCCGTAGCCGGCGGGCCGCGGCGAGGCCGAGGTCGGGCAGGCCGACGGCGGCGGTCCAGGCGTAGGGGTCGGTGGTGGCGGGGCCGGCGGCGAGGGCCAGGAGCAGGCTCATGTCGATGGCCTCGGTGATGGTGCCCTTGGCCAGGCCGCCGTGCGGAAGCAGGCGGCGCAGTGGTTCGAGGGCGGGCAGGACGGTGGCCTGGGCCTGGCGGGCACGGGTGGCCGGGGAGGTCGCGTTCCCTGTCAAGTCAATGTGTTCAGAAGCCGTTGCTCAATCGAGCTTGGTGATCGTGAGGAGTCTGCTGCCTCGGTCGGATGATCCTCTGGTCGCCTGGGCATGGAAGTGGGGCTTCCCGCGCAGTTCGGGTGCCAGGACGCTGCGGGGCTGGGCCCTACCGCCTGCGGTGTCACCGCAGGCGGATAGCCTCCGGCGGGAACGGGCGACCGATGGGAGTGGGCATGGACATCGAGGAGATGCTGGATCGACTCGTCAAGGTGATCGGGCCGCCGCCCGCAGACGGCGTGACCCCGGTCCCGTGGGAGCTCGCACCCGCGGCGATCGGCTTCCAGCTGCCCGCGGACTACCGGGCGTTCGCCGACCGGTATGGGTCGGTCAGCATCAGCAACGAGCTGCACATCTTCACACCAACGGAAGTCTCCAGTCCCCACGCCGCGGTGCCGTCCGGCTTCGAGGGGTTCCTGTACGACACGACGGAGCCCTACGGATACTGTGCCTGGCTAGCCGAGTGCTACCGGGATGGGGACTACAGGGAGTGCCCGTATCCGCTGTTCCCGGCCGAGGGCGGCCTGCTGAAGTGGGGCAACAACTACAATTCCGACCACTTCTTCTGGCTGATGCGGGGCCCGGATCCGGACCGGTGGCCGGTGGCCGCCAAGTTCCACTCGATGTTGGAGTGGGACGTGTTCGAGGGCGGCTTCCTGGAGTTCCTACTGGCGGCGGTGACCGAACAGTATCCGTACCACGGGGACGTCGTTCCCGGCGGGACGAAGCAGGTCGATGACAGCCGTGCCTATCGCCCTCGCGGTGACTGGTCGAAGAACCTTCGGGAATGAGCCCGCGGACACGGTCAACGGCCGGCTCCGAGCGGCTCCGGCATGGTGACCTGGCCAGCCGTTGTCGTCCCCAGCTTGGTGGGCACGAGTTCGAGTGGATCAGCTCGGTCGGGTGAACTTCGCTGCCCATGAAAGCCCAGCACGACAGCGCCGATAGGCCCGGCCCGACCCAGTAGCTGTTGGCTCCCGCTCAGGAGCTCGGGAAGCGCACGACATTGTCAGGGGCACCGGACCGGTCCCCGACGTCGTTCAGGCGTTCGGTGAGTACGGCACTGGCGAGGGTGAGCCGGGTGATCTGCTGACGGAGTTCGAGAATCTCGGCGTTCTTGTCGGCGACGGTCTGCTTGAGCTTGACCACGGTCTCTCGCAGGCGCTTCTCGGTCTCCGGAGTCTGGGCAGTCTCGACGCGGACGCGTTCGTAGAACTCGTTCTTCAGGTCGACGTGGCGTTTCATCAGGGCCATGCGGTGGACGCCGGCTTCGGCTGCGAGGGCGGCGGCGGTAAGGCTGCCGTTGGAGACGGTGGCCTGGCCAGTCAGGAGCCGGTCGATGGCCTGCCTGATGCGGGTGCGCTCGTCTTGGCGGTTCGGGGTCATCGGAGGGCCTCGGCGGCCTGGGCGGTGGAGTGGTGGGTGTCGGCCGTGGTGCGGAGGCGGTCGGCGTTGGTCCGTAGGCGGCGGCTAACCGGTGGCGGCAGGCGGTCGGCGAGGCGGTCGAGTTCGTCGGCCCGGGCGCGGAGCAGGCGGGCGTGGGGTGTCCTACCGGGTGCTGGGCGGTCCCTCCGCCGACGTAGCGGTCACCGATGGCGACGTTGTAGATGTCGTAGCTGTAGAGGTCGTACAGCGGGTAGGCCTCGAGGTAGCCGAACTTTCCGGCCGGCACGGGGAACGCGCCGGACTCGGTGTTCGTGGCGGTGTCGGTCACGCTGAACCCGACGGTGCCGGAGACCTTCCACGCGGCGACCGACACGCTCGCCGACCACGTGCTGGCCACCGCCCTGCCCTGGGAGAGCGTCAGCGTCATGGGGCCGGGTCCGGTGACCAGGAACCGCAAGGAGGGTCCCTCAACAAGCTGACGGACCCTCCTGCAAGGTCTAGCTAGAATGCGTATTCTACCCACCCAAAGAAGAATACCAGCGCTTTCTTTGCCGAGCATGTTGGCTTATGACCCAGCGAGACAAAGAAGAAGAATGCAACCGCCACGACGAATACAGAGAAAGCAAGCACGCCGAATCCTGCACCAGGACCAACAAATGCAAACAGCACCGCCGAGAGCAAGCCCATGGCAGTAATTCCCAGCCCAGCCTGACGAAGCGCCCTCGCAAGCGAAACCGGCCCGGACCTACCTTCCCTTTGATCTGCTTCCACGACAATGTGTTCTGTCGTGTTACATAGCTCCTTATTGACCATCAACCCTCCGTAAGAAGTTGAGATCGGGGGACAGGAAGAGCTTTCTTCCCGTCCCCCGATCATCAAATTGCAAGTTTATATTATTCCATGACCCGCTTGAACCAGCCAAACACGCTGCGGCTCCATTCCGTCCGAGCGGTGTTGTAGAGGAGGGGTGGCGTTCCTCCACCCATGGTCGCCTTGAGCCCCCACTTCGGTGCGGCACCCCTTGCGTAGCCAGTCACGCAACCTCGACCCCACAGGGCGCCGCAGGCACCGCCCTTAACCATGGCCATGCCGGTGGACTTCACCCATGGGCCCATACCCCTGCGGCGCTCGGCTGCGGACGAGACAGCATAGTGCCCGGCCAGACCACCAGCGAAGATGGCTCCGGCACCGACTACGACCATGGCACCACCGCAGGCAACCGTAGCGACGCAGATACCAGCCGCAGTCGCGGACACTGCGCCCACGCCAATGTTCACCAGCTTATGCTTCCAATTCTTACCCCAGTCGGTTTTCGTTTCCTCCCATTTATTCTTCGCTTTGTTTACGGCTTTCCGGCAGAGGCCACAGCTGATCCGGCCGTCGAGGTCGTAGCGGTTGATGGGGTCGCCATAGTTGTACTCGTACGGATTTGCGCTCCCTCCCATCACAGGATCGACAGAGAGGAAACGGCCGGTTACGGGGTTATATAGGCGGACACCCATGAGGACGATGCCGTCCTGGGTTTCAGCGGAGCGTTGCTTAGCACCGAGCCAGCCGTAGCGAGTGATTGCCTGCCCTGGGTTGGGATTGCCGTACTCGTCGGAGTCGAGGAGTACGGGCGTGGTCAGGGTCAGGTCGGTGGCCAGGATTACCGAGCCGAAGAGGTCGGTCAGTTGGAGCTTGATCTCACCGCTGCTGGTGCTGATGGCTGCGAGGTCGCCGTCAAGCCCCCGGGCGTTTCGGGTCCAGGTGTTGGTCGTGGCGTTCTCGGTGGTCCAGGCCGGGCTGTCGCTCCCGGAACTGTAGTGGTTAATCTTGGCGGGCCCGTAGTTCCACGTGCTGCCGGTCTTGCTGGTCGCCAGGGTGAAGATGGAGAAGCGGCCGACGGGGTCGAGGGTCCAGGCGCGCCGGCTGTCTGCGGTTTCCTGGGTAGCAACCATGTCGTTGACGTAATAGCCGATCTGGGTGGCCGAGCCCGTTCCGATGGTGCGGCCGAAGACGTCGTAGGTATAGCCGGCGTCAGTGAGACGGTCGGCGCTGTCATATGCGTGGGTGGTGGTAGTCCCACCAGTAGGGGTGCAGGTGCCGTCGGCTGCGGGGCCAGAGACGGTCTTTCCAGTCCGGTTGTAGTGGGTGTCGTAAGTGTAGGAGCGGGTCGTACAGGCACCGGTCTGGGTGGTCTGCTCGGCCTTTACCAGTCGCCCGAGGCGGTCGTAACCGTATGCCTTGATTCCGTTGCTGGTGGCGTTTTTGATCAGTTGGCCCTGAGTGGAGACTTCCTGGTTCTGCGACCAGACGACCTTGTTGTCCGAGATCCGTATGTAGGTGCGGGCCACGGTTTTGCCGGAGGCATTGGCGGTGTCCTTGCGCACGATGCCTCCCGGGTAAGTCTGCTCGACGAGTTGCCCATCGGGGCCGTACTTGGCGGTGAATTCTCCAACCCGGCTGTCGTTGGCGGAGGTGGCCATGCCACGGGGTTCCTTGGCCCGGTCGTAGGTGTACGTGGTAACGCCGGTGGGGTTGGCGACCTTGGTCGGCTTGCCGTACTTGTCGTAATCGGTGGTGGTGGTACCGCCTTCTGCGTCGGTGTAGGAGATCGTGCGGCCGAGCACGTCGCTGATCGTGGTGACCGACTTACCGGCTGCGGTGGTCTTGACTGCCGCGCCTGTCACCGGGTCATACTCGGTTTCTGTCTTCGGCACGGGGTAACCTTCATCGCCGGTGGTCTCGGTGGAGACGGTCCGGCCGGCGGTGTCGTAGGCAGTGACGGTCCGTCGAGCCTTGCCAGCGTTGGACTCGACGATCTCCTCCGGCTTGCCCGAGCGCGAGTACTTGCCGATCTGCTTGACCGGCAGGGCGGTCGGCATTCGGGAGGAGTCCGCTCCGGTGATCGCGCCGCCGGGTGCGGTGACACAGGGCTGGCCCGCCCACTCCGGGCGGTTGGCGCAGGCGGGGTTGGTCGCGTTGGCGCCGGCCGTCCAGTAGACGGATTTCACCGTACTGGCGTCCTCGGCGGCGGAGCCGGGACCCCGGACCTCCTCGGTACGGCCGCTCGCGTCGTAGCGGGTAGTGGTGGTGAGGCGGGCGCCGAGCGCGTCAGTGGTGACCGACGTCGGCCGCTTCAGTGTCCAGCCGGAGGTTCCGCCGATGGGGGTGTCGTAGCCGGTCTTGGTGACGCGGAGTTCGACGTCGTCGGCGTAGTTCTCGATGCGGGCGCCGTCGGTGGCGGTGGTGACCAGGTGGTAGGCCTGGCCGTCGGGCTTTCCTTCGTCGTAGGTGTTGGTGTTGTGGTCCCGGGCCACTACCGAGGTCCCGGGCACGAGGGTCTGGTTGAGGGCGGTCTTGGTGAGGGTGACGGTGTCCAGGCCGGCGTGGAAGCGCTCGCCCTGGCTGGCCGTGTTGGTGTCGGTGACCGTGAGTTTCAGCTCGTGGTCACCGCGCGCCAGGTGGATCGACTGACCGGCCGTGTAGGGGGAGGTGGCCCCGTTGTCGTCGGCGTCGTAGGTGTCGATCGGCGTGCCGAGGTTGTGGCCGTCGATGGCGAACTGGATGACGCCGTGGTCGTTGAACCGGGTCAGCTGGCCGGAGAGGAGGTAGTCGCCTTCCTCGGGCACGCTGACGCGCATCGTGTCGAACACGCCGGCCTGGGTGCCGGCCAGGCTGAGCTGTGCTCCGCCGGACCAGACGAGGGCGTTGTTGTCGTTGATGACCCGTACCGGCGCGCTCGCGCCGAGCTGCGGGAGCTTCTCGGCCTCCCAGGTGACGGTGACCGGGTTGGTCTGGCCGTTGACCTGCTCGGTGAGCGAGGCGCGGTAGACCGGGCCGAGGGTCTCGGTGACGTCCAGGCCGTCCGGGGTGTACGTGGTCCGGGAGTCGAGGAGCCGGGCCCGGGACGCGGTGTCCGTGGGCAGGTTCAGCTCGTCGATGAACTTGTCGGCGTCCGGGTGGGTGCCGAGCACGATGGCGCGGTTGGTGGCCTCCAGGGTGCGCACGACGTGGCCGTAGCGGTCGTACTCGCTGGTGTCGATGTCACCGCCGGGGGTGACGGAGGGGCTGGCGGTGTTGACCTCGTTGCCGGAGGCGTTGAGGTAGTGGACGGTGGAGGGCTTGTAGCCGTCCCGGCCGGGCTTGACGGCCGTGGCGGTGTTGGTGCCGGGGTCGTCCTCGGGGTCGAAGACGGCGGTGGCGTCGGTGGGGGCGTCGGTCTGCGCCCACTTGGCCACGTCCGTGCCGGCCATGTCGTACGGGCCGCCCGCGCCGCGGGTCAGTGGCACCTCGTAGACGACCTTGGTCGCGATCTCGCCGTTGACCTGGTCCTTGCTGCCCGGCGTCAGGGTCGCGCGGCGGACCTGGAGCAGGCGGCCGGGGTCCTGGTCGGTGGCGGCCTTGCCGTAGTCGAAGTTCCACGGCAGCTGGCCGGCGGCGCTGATCTGGGTGACGCGGCCGTCGGTGTCGTAGGTGTAGGTGGTCTTCAGCGGCTGGGCCAGGCGCGGGTCCCAGACCTGGGCGATGCGTCCCTTGTCGTCGTAGAGGTAGTGCGTGACCTCGACGGCCTCCTGTTTGGAGGTCGCCGGGTTCCACGACCACACCTTCACGGCTCGTACCCGGTCGAGGTAGTCACCGGGAGTGGTGGCGGTGGCGGTGGTGGCCTTGGCGTAGTCGTACTCCGAGACCTCGCAGCCGCGCGGCAGCGGGTTGACGGTGCAGTGGTTGACGTCGTCGACGCCCGGCTCGACGGCCGGGATGACGCGCTTGACCAGGGAGCGGCCGTCGGTGGTGTCGTACTGGTAGCGGGTGGTCGAGGCGGCCTCGGGGCCGGTCTCGCTCACCACCTGGTAGATGGAGGAGCCGGCCTGACGGGCGAAGATCGTCTTGGAGCCGTCCAGGGCGGACAGCTCGTAGGTGGTGCCGGCGGTCTGCACGTCCCAGAACTGGTTCGCACCGCGCCAGCAGGTCCAGATCGTCGCGCCTCGGTAGGCGTCCAGGCACTTGCCGGACTGCTGGTTGACGGCCTGGCCGTCCGCGAGGACGTCCCACTTCTGGTTGGTGCCGTCGTTGCAGTCCCACAGCGTCGTCAGGGTGTCGTCCGTGTTGACGCCCCACGGGTTGTCCAGGCACTTGCCCAGGATCTGCAGGCGCTGCTGGTCGTCGCGTGTCCACTGCTGGTTGGCGGCGCCTGAGCAGGGTGCGGCCTGCGGGGTGGTGCCGTTGTTGGCGACGCCGTTGGGCACCTCGATGCACTGCCCGGAGGAGTTCACCAGCGCGCCGGAGGTGGCCGGGACGGCCTTCAGCGAGAGCGACTCGGCGCCCGGTTCGGGGAACAGCGTGCCGTCGGTGCCCTTGGAGAAGGTCAGCGCGGTGTCGTCGTTGCCCTTGATCTCAACCAGGTCCGACTGCGGGAACGACAGGGCGCGGTAGTCCGAGCCGGTGCCTGCGTCCGGGCCACCGGCCCACTGTGGGCCGAACGGCGCGACGATCTCCTTCATCGACAGGTCGTCGAAGAAGACCTCCTTACCGGAGGCCGTGAACCCGTTGTAGAGGCGGAAGAACGCCTCGGTGGCGTCCACCGGGACGACCATGTCCACCGTCAGCTGCTGCCAGCCGTCAGTGAACCCGGCCTTCTGCGAGGTGATCTTCGAGTAGCCCGCCGGGGTCTTCACGAACCCGGCGAGCCGCAGACCGCGGTCGGTGAAGTCCGGGTTGAGGCCGGTAGCCGACGGGACGTAGATCCAGCCGGTCAGGCGGTACGTCTTACCGGGCTTCATTCCCAGCGACATGCCGCCCTGCGGGCCGATGTTCGCGTAGGAGTCGTAGCCGCTCGAGGTGACCAGCAGCGAATCGGTGGAGCTGTCGTGGCCACGGGCGGTGGAGCGCGTCAGCGTCGCCTGTCCGGCGACGTAGCCGGAGGTGTCGGTGCCGATCTGACGCTGGTTGAGAGTGAGGCGCTCGCCCTGCGGCTGCCAGCCGCGTCCGAGGTCACGCGAGGAGGCGGTGCGGGTCACCGACATGCCGAACTCGTTGGCATCGGTCACATCCGTGGAGAGGTCACCGGTAAGCAGGTTCACCGAACCCGGGCCGATTCCGGTGCTCGCCGCACCGTCCGCGTTGCGGTCCACCGTCATGGTGTTCCACACCGTGGTGTAGCCGCTGCCCGAGCCGTCCTCGGGGAACAGCACGGCCCGCACCTGTACGACGCCGCCGACGTTGCCGAGGGTGTCCAGGACGTTCCAGTTGGCGTGGGTGCCCAGGTCCGTCAGACGCGGCTTGTCCTCGGTCACGGCCGTGTTGTCGGCCTTGGTGAGGTTGGTCCGGGGGACGGTGTACTCGGTCGCGCCGGGGCCGCGGCGGTACTCGTAGACCACCCGCTTGAACTGCGACTGCGCGTCCACAGAGAGCTTCACGCGCTTGGCGGCCTGCGTGCCGTTGACCGGCGAGCTCAGGCCCGCCTTGCCGACCTGGAAGACGTACTCCCACGGCGGGGACAGGTTGCCCGCGCGGTCCTTGGACTGCACGCTCAGCACGCGCCGGCCCTCGGTGGTCGGCGTGATCGAGGTAGTGATGGAGGCAGTCGTGTTCACGGTGACCGGCGCGGCGCCGTCCAGCGTGTAGGTGTAGCCGACCAGGTCATCGGTCCCCGCGGGCGGGGTGAAGGTGAAGGAGCCGGGCTGGTTGGCCGCGCCGTGCCACAGGCCGTCCGACGGGTAGTCGGCGGAGGTGACGAACGGTGCTCCGGGTTTGGTGGTGTCGGCGATGACGTTGGTGCCGGCCCAGGCGGAGCGGGCCTTGCCGTCGTCGAGCATGGCCCAGATCGAGTACTGCACGCCCTCGTCGAGTCGGGTCAGGCCGTAGTCGGACGGGCCGACGGTGGCGATCGCCCCGTTGGGAACGTCACGGGCGATGCTGCCGACGAACGAGCCCTCACGCCACAGGTCGAGGTAGACCTTCAGCGGGTCGCCGTCCACATCGGCGGCCTGCACCTGGAACCGCGGGTTCGCATCCGGGGTGTAGACCGGGCTGCCGGGCTGGGACGGCTGCACCTGCACCGCGGCCGGAGTCTCCGGCACGCTGTTGTACGTGATCGAAACAAACGGCGGCGCGCCGCCCTCAGCCGAGCTGAACCGCTTCCAGGACAGCGGGCTGGACTCGTCCGCCGCCTTCAGGCCGATTCCGTAGTCGGCGTAGTTGTGCGAAGCGAAGTACCGGATCATGTCGGTGACGTCGGCCTTCGCCCACACCGAGCCGTCACCGGCCGCGCAGTCGTGCGAGTCGTCCGGGTCCTCGTCGAATGTGTCGTTCGACGTCGACCACTTCTGACCCCACACCGGCTGGTCGTTCCAGCGGGTCCACCAGGCCGCACCGCCGGCGTTCCACACCTCCCACTGCTTCGCGACGCAGGAGGAGGAGTGGTAGTTGTACAGGTTCAGCGTGGCGCCGAGGATCTGCTTCCCGTTGAACTCGCCGCCCGGGATCGTCAGGAACGAGCGCGCCACGACCGAGCCGTTGTAACTGCCCAGCTTCAGATCGCCGGACGACGAGGCGTCGACGTTCTCATTGCTCTGCACGTAGGTGTCGTACGTGCTCAGGACGTCGACCACCGGGTCGATCGTCACCGGGTACTGCGTCCTGGCGTCCGCCAGGAAAGCCGCGTCCGGGGTGAACACCAGCTCGGTGTCCGCACCCTGACCGCGTACCTCCATCTTCACCGCTGCCCGGTGCAGGTGCTCCAGCGACGCCAGGTCCACCGCCGCGTCCCACATCACGGGCGCCGGTATCTTCACCGTGGGCTTGCCGGACACCTTGTCCAGGAGCTGGATCGAGCCGTCCTGCTGCGGCGCCACCGTCAGACCGGTGGTGTCCAGCGGAAGCGTCAGCGTGCCCGCCTGGGACACCGCCGCGCGGTCCTTGACCACCAGGAACTGCTCGAAACCGGTACGCGTGGCCTGCAAGACCAGGTCGACGCCCGGGCGGGCGTCGACGTAGGTCGCCTTGCTGCCCTCCAGCCTCGGCTTCGGCAGCTTGCCCAGCCAGCCGAACCTCAGCTGCTGGTCACCCGAACCGACCTTCACCAGCTCGCGCTCGACCGGCTGCGCCGGGGCCGGGTCAGCCGCGGGAGCCGCGGCCCGCGCTGCCCCCCGCGAGGCCCGCTCTGCCGTCGCGCTCGCGCTCGCAGTCGGGGACGGGGCCACGGACGGGGCCAGGGAGGCTGACGGGCTGTTCGACGGCGAGGCGGTCGCGGCAGGCGTCGCCGCACCGGTCGGGGACGCCGAGCTGCTCGGGGCCGCCGAATCCGGGGAAGGGGACGTGGCTGAGGCCGACGGGCTCGGTGAGGGCGAGGCGGTTGGCTGTGGCGTCGCGGGCGTGCCGGGAAGGCTGTCGCCCACCGTGACCCCGGCGTCCCCGCCCTCGAAGACGAGCCCTTCGGGGTGTGCCTTCGGCGCGACCTTGCCGTCCGCCGTCTGCACCAGCGTGGTGTCCACCGGGACCCACGCCTCACCGACCTTCATCCGAGTCGGGCCGGTCGACCTGTCGGCGGTGAGCGTGCCATTTGCGTTCGCCCACAGTGTCGTCGTCTCGGTGCGGGCGCCGGTCACCTCGACCCGGTGGCCCTGCAACCGTGCCGACAAGAGAGCGGACGCCTCGTCCGGTGCCTCGTTGCCCTTCGGAGCGGGAGCCGGGGCGGGGGCGGGAGCCGCCGCGGCAGACACCGGGGCGAGCGCGTCCAGCGCCACCCCTGTCTGGACCAGCAGCCCCAGCGTCAGAAGGCCGGATATCCGGCGCAGCTTGCGCGTTGAGAAGGCCCCACCCGCGAACGCGGGCGAGGCCTGGAACCGTCGTGACATCAAGTTTCTTTCAATAGGTGCTCGATGAGCGTGCGTAAGCCGCACATAAGTACGGCGTGCACCAACCTCTCATCCACCACTGACACTCAGATGCCAACCGGCGTTGCGATCAAATAACAGAACGATGATTAACCGTCAGAAATGACGGAATGTCTGTTTCAGCCTTTTTCTTCTGGCAATTCCGAATTCTCCTGCATCTCCTACAGCCCCTTCCCACTCAGTGCACTCTGCCGGACGTACCAGCACGCGCCACCAGGAGCACGAGGAAGGACGATCCTGCCCCGCCCCCGGACAATCAACTGGAAAAGACGGGGCAAAGCGAGGATCGGCGACCGACGCCGACAAGAGGCCGTTCAACCCGGGGCGTCGCCCACGTCGCATCCCCCGGCCCAACTCGTCGGCGCCGCCTGATGGCCCCCTATCGCGCACCGACTCCGAGCCCTCGGTCGTTCCAGCTTCCGCGCCGGCGGAAGAGCAGTGGCCCGGTCTGGAAGGTCAGCCGCGGTCCGACACCGAGGCGCGGAACTGGAAGCCGGTGACAGCACCAGAGCCGACCGGCGACCGCGAGGGGTTGGCCGAGAAGTCCGTATGGCTGACCGCCCGGCCTTCGTCACCGCCAGGCGCAGCTGGGCGCCGGGCCAGGGTCCGGGGGTGAGAAGGACGGTGCCGGTGCGGCGCACGTGGGCGGCAAGCCGGTCGAGGGCGCGGGGTGCGAGGCCAACCGGGCTGGCGGCGAGGATGACGGGGCAGGCCGTGGCGAGCGCGGTGATCACCTCTGCGTAGTGTCGCCGGGGCTATCGGCGAGCACTACGCGGGTCAGGTCGAGTCCGTAGCCGGCGGCCGCGGCCCACCCGAGGTCGGGGAGGCCGACGGCGGCGGTCCAGGCGTAGCGGTCGGCGGTAGCGGGGCCGGCGGCGAGGGCCAGGAGCAGGCTCACGTCGGTGGCCTCGGTGACGGTGCCCTTGGCCAGGCCGCCGTGCGGCAGCAGGCGGCGCAGTGGTTCGAGGACGGGCAGGACGGTGGCCTGGTCCTGGCGGGCGCGGGTCTCGGGGGAGGTCGCGTCCATCAGGCCGGCGAGCCGCTCGGCCCTCTCGGCGAAAGCCCGGCCGGCGGCGCCCCGGTCGTCGGCGTGGTCGGCGGCGGCGAGCGCGGTCACCGCGCGGCCTCTCCGTCGTCGGTGCCGGCGGCCGCGACCGGCAGGTCCGTGGCGCCGGGTTCGACGGGGGTCGTGGCCGGGTCGACGGGGCGCAGGGTGGTGGGGTCGGCGATCAGCCAGGCGGTGTCGTTGTCCTCGCCCCAGCGGACGTGTGCGATCCAGGGCAGGTGCGGGCCGGGTCGGCGGCGGGCGGTGACCAGGCCGGAGCGCCAGTGGCCGCCGGTCCGTATCCAGGCGAGGCGCCAGCATCGGTCGGTGCCGTCCTCCGCGGGCGCGCCGGCCAGTTCGGCGGGCACCGCGACCGCATCCCGCCACCGGCCGAGGAACGGCGCTGCCGTGGGAGCCGCGTCCTGCGGCTCGGGCAGCGGCCGGACGGTGTCCTCGGTGTACAGGAACCAGCCCCAGGGCTGGACCACGCTGTCCGTGTCGGGTGCCCAGCGCACGTGGACCACCCAGACGCCGCTGCCGGGCGGGCGCCGCCACACCGTGAGCAGCGCGAGACGCCACCGCCCGCCGAGGCGGATCTCCACCAGCCGCCACCGTCGCACGTCCCTCGACGGGCCGGGCAGGGTCATCAGCTCGCGCGGTGCCCGTTCGGCGTCGCCCGGCCGCTCGGGGGAGCGGACGGGGCGGGAGAACGGGACGGCGGAGGTCATGGGAACTATTGTTCGATAAGCTGCCGGGGTGATCAAACGTCAGCTGCACGACGGGTCCCGCTCCGCCGGAGACCGCCGCCGGTAGCGTGGCGCCACCCCCACCGAAGGACAATCCCCATGCGCCCTGCCCGCGTCCAGCAGCTGCTCCTCGACGCCGCGGCCGCCCTGCCCGGCGCGTCGGCGAAGTCCTTCGCCGACACCGGACACACCCGCCACCCCTACGGCATCGCCGTCAACGCGGGCGGCCGCACGTCCCGGTGGCGAGACCTGGGGCCCCGAGGACGACCTGGCCCCGGTCCTCGGCGAGAAGCCACCGGCCATGGAGGTCCCGGCTCTGACCGGCGACCTCGCCACCGTCGAACACGCCCTCGTCGCTCAGCTGCTCGCGGTGGACCCCGGCGAGATCGCCTCCGTCGAGCTCTACTCCGCCCGCCCCGCCCCGCCGGCCGTCGGACACGGAGCCACCATCGAATGGCACGACGGATCCAAGTCGTTCATCAACCACGTCCGCTGACCCAGGCCAGCCTGTGACTGACGCTGGCGCGCGTACTCCGAGTCCACCGGGCGGCCACCCGCACAGCACTGAGGGCGCCCACGTGGACGTGGGCGCCCTCATCCCCTCTGATCAGGAAGAGGTGTCAGATGCCGGGGCCGGCTGACGGATCGCCTCGGAGGCTCCGACGGCCAGGACCGCGTCCTGACCCTCCCGCCAGGACTTCAGCGAGTCCCCGGCCTTCTTCCGGATCTCCACCGTTCCATCGACTCCCTCTATTCTGGCGACCATCGCCTTTTCGGAGCAGCCGACAGTTGTGAATTTGAAGGGGGAAATCTGGCCGGACGCCTGGGTGTATTTCCCGGCGAGAACGCTGCCAGGGAATTCTTGGTGTGCGTCGGAGAAAGCGCCGGCGACGGCCGCAGGGCGCTGCGATCCGATAGTGGCGGGAGCGGTGCTGGCCGGCTCGGTGAGCTGGTCCGGCAGAAGCGAGACCTGGCAGGTGCCGTTTCTGACGGCGAGGACCACGTCGGTGCCCGCGATCTCGGCGATGCCGAGGATCTTGGCCACGCCCTTGGCGGGAGGGGCGTCGACACTGCCCTGGATCGGAAGGTCCACCGGCGTCGCGGCCAGGCCGTCCAACGTCCAGGGCGCGTTCTCGGCCCGGGGTGCCGTTCCGCTGCTGGTACACGCGGTCGCGAGCGCGGCGGTGGCGAGGACCACCACGGCGCCTACGAACCGACTGGATCGCCGCATGTGCTGAAGTCTCCTAGTCGGTATAGGCGTTGTAGCAGTAGCCTACCGGGTGCTGGGCGGTCCCTCCGCCGACGTAGCGGTCACCGATGGCGACGTTGTAGATGTCGTAGCTGTAGAGGTCGTACAGCGGGTAGGCCTCGAGGTAGCCGAACTTTCCGGCCGGCACGGGGAACGCGCCGGACTCGGTGTTCGTGGCGGTGTCGGTCACGCTGAAGCCGACGGTGCCGGAGACCTTCCACGCGGCGACCGACACGCTCGCCGACCACGTGCTGGCCACCGCCCTGCTCTGGGAGAGCGTCAGCGTCATGGGGCCGGGTCCGGTGACCATGTCGACCCGGTCGAGCCCGCAGACCTGCCCGCTGTAGCGCGCGTTGCGAACCTGCGTGTACGGGTCGTCAGTCGTCGTGCTCTGCGACTCCTGGGGCAGCGTGACCCGCCCGGCGTCCGGGACCTTCACCACGGGGGCCTTGCGGTCGATGGTCCAGTGACCGGGCACCGCGCCCGCCGGAAGCTCCGCCGCCACCGCAGGCACCGGGCCGGAGACCGGCGCCGCCTGGGCCTGCGGCGCGGCCAGTGCGACCAGCGCCCCCACACCGGCCACCGCGCACGCCGTTCGAGAAATCGTCTTCCGCATTCCAATTCCCCCTGCGATTGATTTCGTGTCCGGAACTTCCGGACACGTTCAATCCTGGCAGCAGCTCTGGGCGGCGGCAATCAAATACCGAGAATTTGAGCTTGAATTGAGCACGACAGGGTGAGACGTCACGAAATAACCCCCCAATGCGGACATCCCAACCCCCGGGAGAATGGAATTCTGAATTCCTATTCTGGGGCTGGCGTGGCGAAAGTTATTGATCGGCGACCGCTGGCCACCACCTTCCGCCGCCAAGCTCGAACCCGACCGACCCCGCGACCACAACCAGCTCCCCACCCCCCTCGACGCCGCCGGCCCGCTTCGATCAGTCCCCTACCCACGGGGACCGTTCGTCGCGGCGCCCCACCAACAGGGTGGCCGCCTCACACCCGGCGTGCGCCCACGCGCTCTCCCGCGGTTCCAGGCCCGCCTGCCCAGGAGCCAACGGGTCGAGCCGCCTCACCAGGTAGGCCTCCTCCCCCACGGCCACGACCAGCAGCCGCCGCCCGGGCCGGGCGGTCTCCTCGAGGAGGTCATCGGCGCGGTAGCGGGGGCCGGCAGTGCTCACTACTCCATGCTCGCGCGCCGACGGCTGCGGTGCGCCGTCCGGCCGCCACCGGGGCCCGTCCCGGCGCCGAACGACTCATCCTGGAAGACATGGCACCCCGAGGATCCGCCCAGGTGAGGCTGCCGCACACCGAACCGATGCTCGCGACGGCCGGCCCGCTGCCGTCCGGGCCCGGCTGATGCGCCGAAGTGAAATGGGACGGCGCCCGGGCCATCGCCTACCGGCACGAGGACGGCAGGATCCAGCTCACCGGCCGCAACGGCACCGACTACACCGCCAGGTTCCCGGAGATCACCGAGGCGCTCGCCGGGGTACCCGGGCCGCTGGTCCTGGACGGCGAGATCGTCGTCATGTCGAACGGCCTGCCCTCGTTCTCCGCCCTGCAGGGCAGGATCCACCGCACCCGCGCGGCCTCCGTCCGAACCGGCGCCACCACCACCCCGGCCCTGTTCATCGCGTTCGACGTACTCCACACCGACCGGCCACTGCTGGCCGAGCCCTACCTTCGACGGCGCGCGGTCCTGGAAGGCCTCGACCTCGACCGCCCGGGACTACGCGTCCCACCCACCTGGACCTCGGTGACCGACGCCTACGGCTGGACACGCGAACACCGGCTGGAAGGCGTCATCGCCAAACGCGCCGACTCCCCCTACACCCCCGGCGCCCGGACACGACACTGGATCAAGATCAAACACCTCAAGACCGCCGACGTGGTCCTCGGCGGCTGGCTCCCCGGCGGCACCACCGGAACCACCGTGCGCGCCGTCCTCGTCGGCGCCCCCGTCGAACCCGGCCGACTCACCTTCGTCGGCTCCGTCGGCACCGGCTTCGCCACCGCCGAACGACGCGCCCTGGCCGCCACCCTGCGCCGCCTCGCCACACCCCTCTCCCCGTTCGCCGGCACCGCCGGAGCCCTCGGACTGCCACGCGGCACCGAGATCCGGTTCGTACGCCCCGAACTGCGCGCCGAAGTCGAATTCCTCGAACTCACCCCGGCCGGCCGCCTACGCCACCCCGTCTGGCGAGGCCTACGCGGGTAACGCCCGAACGGCGCCCTCGGTGCGAGAGCACCGCCGCCGAAGATTTCGGCGCGGACCGCACGACAGGCCCGGCTCCACCCCGGCCCGCCGCCGGTAGCGTGGCGCCACCCCCACCGAAGGACACACCCCCCATGCGCCCTGCCCGCGTCCAGCAGCTGCTCCTCGACGCCGCGGCCGCCCTGCCCGGCGCGTCCGCGAAGGCCTTCGCCGACACCGGACACACCCGCCACCCCTACGGCGTCGCCCTCGACATCGGCGGCCGCACCTCCCGGTGGCAGGTCGCCCTCATGAGCGCCCCCGGCGAGACCTGGGGCACCGGGAACGACGACCCAGCCCCGGTCCTCGGCGAGAAGCCGCCGACCATGGAGATCCCGGCCCTGACCGGCGACCTCGCCACCGTCGAGCACGCCCTCATCGCCCAGCTCCTCGCCACGGACCCCGGCGAGATCGCCTCCGTCGAGCTCTACTCCGACCAAACCTCCCCGCCCGCCGTCGGCCATGGAGCCACCATCGAATGGCACGACGGCTCCCGCACCTTCGTCAACCACGTCCGCTGAGGCCCCAACTCGCCGTCCGCGCCGCCCCACCCGCAGGCCTCGCCCTTCACTCAGTCCCGGCGTCCGACCGGGCGGGTGGCCGCCTCGCACCCGGCGTGCGCCCACGCGCTCTCCCTGGGCTCCAGGTCCGGCCGCCCCGGAGCCGCCGGGTCGAGTCGCCTCACCAGGTACGGCTCCTCCCCCACCGCGACGACCAGCAGCCGGCGCCCGGGCCGGGCGGCCTCCTCCAGGAGGTCGTCCACGCGGTAGCGGGGGCCGGGGGCCGGAAGTGCTCACCCCTCCATGCTCGCGCGCCGACGACTGCGGTGTGCCGCCCGGCGGCGGCCGTGTGCCCGCCCGGCGCCGGACGGCTCACCCTGAGACCGTCACCGCTGCGCTCTGGACCGTCTCCCGTTCTGGGCATCTGAACTGGGGAAATATGACTCTTGGGCGTGTGGAGGCGGGGACGAAGGCGCCCCTCGAGGAGCACGGAGCCCCTATCCCGGCTGGCCGGGCCTCACCCGCCGCCACAACGCCGCCGCTGCTCGAGGCCTTACTCCAACGCTGACGTCACCACACGAGATCAGCTATTCCCAAGGGTCCTCACCCGCCTCCCACCCCGCAGCCTCGTCCTTGTCATGCAGGAAGCGCGGATCGATCACGCCCTGGAGCGAGATGTCGCTAATCGGCCACGGCTGCAACTCGTCACGCAGGAGTTTGGACAGAAACTCGGCCATACCGCATGGGTAAACCGACCACTCAAGGGTGCTGCGGGAGTAAACCGCGACCGGCCATCGGTCCGGATCCGGATCCGTCGTGACCCAGCACAGGGTGTCTGCCGCAGCAGTCGACCCCCAAATGAGCAGATCTTCCAGACGATGCAAGTTCCTGAAGGGGGGCGCCCACTCGTTCACCGACACGTCTGCGAGCGCTGCCTCCGAGAGCCTCGAGACCGTGTTCGCCTGCGACTCCGCTGAGGTGACGGCAGGGACAAAGATGTAGATCATCTGTTCGATCGACCCGCTACCGAAAGCTGCCACGAAGGCCCGATAGTCGGACGGGAAGGAGGTGTCGTACATACGCTTCGCCGCACTCCAGTCGATAGCGTCCCCGCAGGTCGGCCCGATACATGACAGCGCATCTCCAAGACTCGCCATGGCACCAGTCGCGGCCAACTGATCATCACTCACTTTACGGCTCCCATACGATAGGGGCGTCCTTGCCCAAGTTGTGCCATTGTCCATCCTTCAGGCTGTACATCTCGTTGGGTACGTCCGCCTTGAAGAGGTTCGTCGTGCCGATGCCCGGCTTGTACAGGGTTGCCTCCATATGGAAGTCGGTCGGAACGATCCTGCTTCCGTCATACTTCGGGGTCACCTTGTAGTGGACGACCGCAGTGGGGTCTGCGTCTAGGAGCTTCTTCACCCCCCTCTCATAGAAGGCCATGTTCGGTACTCGGTGCGATGGCCATTTAGCATCCATGACCGAGGCGTTCGCCGTGCGGGAACACGTGGCAAGGTTTTCGTAGTTCGCCCCGTCTCCCCCGAGCGCGTTAGCCAGCAGGTGGCAGTTGTTACGCCATAGACCTGCCTGTGCGTTTCCCAGCTGGTATGCATAGCCCGCAGCCCAAGCATATCCAGGTGGGGTCACAGTTCTTTCACCCCACTTCTTCTTGGACGACCTCGTCTCGCTTCCCGGGTTGTTGTCGATGAAATCCTTAGTAAGGCAGGCCTCTGCGCCCTGAGCGCGACCAGACTGATCGACTGGTGCATACGTGCGCCACCCGCCACTGAAGGCTCGGCAGTCGCCCGAGTCGTCGTCCGGCGCCGGCGCTGGCCTAGGACGCGGCGCGGGAGCTGGGTCTGGGAACAGTTCCTCTGCAAGATCAAACAGGGCATCGGTCCCAGCGACGATGCCAGCACCGACCTCGACCGTGGTGCCAACGACAACAGCTGCCCCTTCAACCGCAGCAGTGGTCAGGACCGCAGTGCCAACCGCGACGATGGTGTCGGTGAAGAAGTCGATGGGACTGGGATCGATGTGCGGGCGGTCGTGGTCATTGATCGGTCGGGGGTCCGTCGGCCCTGACTTGGGCGTGGGCAGGATGGGACCGGGTGGTTTGCGTGGGCCGGGGCCAGGCTTACGCGGACCCGGCTTGGGCGGGCTCGGGTTGCTAGGGCCTCCGTCGCCGCCACCTCCCGGAGAGAATCTCCTGAGTACACCCGTTGATGGAAGTCGGTCCAGGGAACTCGTTGACGTGAATCGGTTCAGAGAACTCGTTGATGTCTCGGGAAACACAGCTCGGAATTCGTCCGGATCCGTCTGATCCGCGAGGAACTTCGTCGGCGGCTTCCAGTTGGGGTCCATTTCGGGAAGGCACACCATTGGGAGTCGAATGAACCGAAGAATGGTCCGGCAGGCATCGTGGCCCGAGGGATCTGTCGAATCGATCGGGTCACCATTACCGTACGTGAACCGGTTCCCCTGAATAGACGGGTTGGTGCCCAATTGCCAGGAGTCGCGCGAGGCGAAGGTGCCGCTGCCGGGGCGGTACCAGCGGGCGGCCATGTTGACGTCGCCAGAGGCGGGGTCGGTCCAACCGCTCTGGTAGCCGAGTGAGTTGGTGACTCCGGCGCTTGCCGTGGGCTTGCCGAAGGGGTCGTAGGCGGTGGAGCCGGCGACGCTCAGGGCAGCGGGGTCGATGGTGGCGACCACATCGGTGTGCTGGTCATTGATCACCAGGCGCGGGTTGGGTGTCGCGCCCGTGGCGGCGGTGCCGAGGAGCCCCCCACCGGGGGTGTGGCTGTAGCTGGTGGTGCCGTCAGTGACCAGGTTGTTGGAGCCGCCGTCGTAGGTGAACGTGGTGTTCCCCGCCTGGGCGACGCGGTCTGTCGAGTCGTAGCTGTAGGTGGACGGCCCTTCCTTGACCATCCGGTCGAAGCCGTCGAACTTGACGTCCTTGGGCTGGGAGTTCTGGGGGGTGCTGCTGGTGAGGGTGCCACGGGCCGAATAGCTGTAGGTCGTGGAGCCGTCGTTCAGCAGCTCGTTGCGCTCGTCGAAGCCGGAGGTGATGCCGCCCGCGGAGGTCCGGTTTCCGGCCGCGTCCCAGGTGTACGCGGCGGTGGTGGCGCCGTTGTTCCAGGAGGTGAGCCGCCCGGCCAGGTCGTAGCCGTACTGGTTGGTGGCGGCGCCTGCGGTGCCGGTGGTGGCCTTGCTGGTCATGCGGCCGTTGAGGTCGTAGCCGTAGCCGATCGAGGCGACGGTCGTCCCGCTCGGGTTCTTGATGGTGTCGTCACGCAGCTGGCCGAGGTTGTCGTAGCCGTAGCTGCGGGTACCGCCGCCGGTGCCGTAGCGCTCGGTGGTGAGGCGGCCGGCCGTGTCGTAGCCGTAGCCAACCGTGACGCTTGTCAGCGGGTCGGTCGCGCTGGTGATCTGACCTGCCGTGTTGTAGCCGAAAGTGGTGGTGCCAGCCGCGTCCGTGCGGGCGGTCATCCGACTGTCGCCGTTGTAGCTGTAGTTGCTGGCACCACCTGGGCCGGCGGCGGTGAGCAGTTGGCCGCGGTCGTTGTAAGTGTAGGTGTCAGAGGTGGTGCCGACTGTGCCGACGGTGGTGAGGTGGCCGGCCGCGTCGTAGCCGAGGGTGCGGTTCTGTGTCGCCACCTCGGCGCCAGTAGCGCTCTCCTGAGTGAGGTTGCCAGCGCCGTCGTAGCTGCGGTGACGGACAACTCCCCCCGGCTCCGTCAGCGTGGCAGCCCGTCCGGCAGCGTCGTAGCTGGTGGTGAACAGGCCTTCAGTAGCCGTCGGGTGGGCGGTGGTCGGCGGTTCGACAGTCGACTCCGGGAGTCCGAGGCTGTTGTAGGTGTAGTAGACCGGGACGTTCTTCCCGTTGGTCCATCGGGTCTTTCGCCCGGCCGTGTCGTAGCCGAAGGACGTGGTGATCGTCTGCCCGGCGCCGACCGGTTCGACCTGCTGGACCGTCAGGCCGACCGGGTTGTAGCTGAACTTTCGCGCGTGCGCGGCGATGTCGGCGCTGTTCGCCACCTTGTCGGTGGCACTGAGGGTGTTCCCCTCCAGGTCGTACGTGGCGTACTGGGCGGCCACGGAGGTCCCCGTGGTGTCCAGGTCGGTCGTGCTCAGCGTCCGCCCCAGCTGGTCGTAGCCGGTGACGATCGCGGTGCCGTCGGCCTTGGTGACCCGGCTGGTGCGGCCGAGGCCGTCGTAGGCGGAGCGGACAGTGGCACCGGTAGGGTCGGTGGCGCTGAGCACCTGGCCGACGGCGTTGTAGTTAGCCTTGCTGGTGGCACCGCCAGGCAGTGTTGAGCTGAGCTGGTTGCTCGCGTCGTCCCAGGTCAAGGTGCTGGTGTAGGCAGCTGGGGCCGGGTAGCGCTCCAGCTGGGTACTGGTAATGCGCCGGCCGAGGTCGTCGTAGGTGGACTGGCTGACCGCGCCGGTCGGACCGGTGGTGGCGAGTAGTTCGCCGTCGAGGTCGTAAGAGTTGGTGACAGTCGGGGCGGCGGTTCCGCCGGTCGGCGGGAGGGTGGCTTGCACCACGTTGCCGAACTGGTCGTAGCGCATGGTGCTGGTCAGCTTGAGGCCGTTCGGGTCGACGACGCTTGTGACAGGTCGGCCGAGTACGTCGTATACAACCGTGGCGGTGGGGGTGATCGTGGTGCCGGACTGCGGGTCGGTGTACGCGGCGCCGGCCACGGCGACGCGGTTGCCGTCCAGGTCATAGGTGTAGCTGACGGTGTTGCCCACTGCGTCGATCTGGGAGGTCGGCTGACCGAAGGTGTCGTAGCCGGTCCGGCTGATCGGCCGGATCTGCTGCGGGTTGCTGCCTCGGCTGGTCGGGTCGTACGACTCCGCGCTGAACAGTGGGCCGGTGGTGACGGTGGGCCGGCCGGCTTCGTCGTAGCCGATGCTGCTGGTGTAGGCGGTCGGGTCGGCACCGGCCGCGTTGCCGTTCGGGCTGATGGTGCTGGTGCGCAGGCCGCGGCTGTTGTAGCCGTACACCACCACCGAGTCCACGGGCTGGTTGCGGGCGGTCTGCTTGAGCACCTGCCCGGTGATGTCGTAGGCGTAGTCGGTCCGGGCCGAGCTCGCGTCCGCGCCACCGGTGCTGATCACGCTGGTCGGGCGGTCGGCCACATCGTAGGTGTACGTGGTGGTGCGGTTGAGGCCGCCGGGGTCGACGCTCGTGCTGGTGACCCGGCCGACCGGGTCGTAGACGGTGACGGCGGTGGTCTTCCCGCCGCCCGTGACCTGCTGCGCCAGATGGCCGGCGTCGTCGTAGGTGTTCTGCTGGAGCACGACGTTGCGCAGCGTGCCGTCGGTGTTGTGGTAGCCGTCGAGGTCGACCTCGGCGACAGTGTTGTCGTCGTAGTAGTAGGTGTGGGTGGTGCGCCCCATGGCGTCGGTATCGGTGGCGGGGCGGCCGGCCGGGTCGTAGGCGCGGGAGCCGATGACCTGCCAGCGTGGGCTGGCCAAGGTGGCTGTGCTGCCGGTGTAGTTGGTGATGGCGGTCTGCTGCAGCTGGCCCATGGGCGAGTAACTGTAGCTGTAGGTGGTGCCGGCTGCGTCGGTCGTGGTGGCGACGTTGCCGTAGCGGTCGTAGGTGTACGAGGTCGTGTGGCCGCCGGAGTCCTTGACCTGCCTGACCCTGCTGGTGTCGCTCTCGTAGGTCCAGGTGGTGGTGCGCGGTTGGTCGCCGCCGGTGGTGTCGGCGACGGTCCGGCTGAGTGGGTTGCCGTCCAGGTCGTAGGCGGTGGTGGTCCGGCGGGTGTGCTTGGTCCCGGTGATCGCGTCGGTGGTGTACGGGTCGGTGCTGGACATCTGGTTGCCCTGGCCGTCCCAGATGTAGGTGGTCTGCAGGACGCGGGGCACGACGGTTGCGCCGACGGTGGTGCCGCCCGGGCAGTCGTTGCAGGAGTAGGCCAGTGTGGTGGGGCGGCCGAGGTTGTCGTAGCCGTAGCTGACCGCGGGGCGCAGAGGCTGGGAGACGGTGGCGATGTCGCCGTTGGTGCGGAAGGAGTAGAGGGTTTGCTGGTCGGCCGGGACCGTGCTCGGGTTCGGGTAGGCCGCGGCGTCGAGCGGCCCGGTCTGCGCCCGGATCAGCCCGGCCGGGACGGGGCCGCCGTCCTGGGCTTGGGTGGTGGCGTCGGTGCGGAGGGTGTAGCTGACCCGGCCCTGGGGGAAGTCGGGCGTGGCGGCAGTGGTCGTGGAGGCCAGTTGTCCGGTGGCGTCGTAGCTGTAGCGGGTGGTGTAGGTAGTGTCCGTGGGGCCGGTGGATCGGGCGTCGCTGGAGGTGAGGATCTTGTCGTTAGCGGGGTTGAACGGGTTGGTGGTGTCCAGGTAGTAGGTGGCGTAGCTGGTTTGGCAGCTGGCGGGGTTGCGGCAGGTGGTGCGGGAGACCGTGTTGCCGCGGGCGTCGTGACCGGTGGTGATGGTGTGGCCGTTGGGGTCGGTGACGGCGTAAAGGTAGCCCGAGGTGTCGTAGGTGTAGCGGGTGGTGTTGCCGTAGCCGTCGCTGCGGGAGAGCAGCCGGGAGGAGCGGGTGTCGTAGCGGTAGAGGAGGTTGTGGCCGGTCGGGTCGGTGACCGTGGCGGTGGTGACGGGGGTGGCGGTGGCGCCGTTGCCCATGGACTTGTAGTGCGCGGTCACGGTGTCGGCGTCGAGGCGGGAGGCGTAGTAGGAGGCCTCGGCGATGGTGCCGTTGAAGTGGTCGCCACCGGCGGCCGGCCAGTTGGTGGTGGTGCCGGCGCCGAGGTAGACGTACGGCGTGCCGTTGAAGGTGATCTTCCGTCCGGTGGTGTCCGAGGCGCTGGCCCGGCCGTCGATGTAGATGGTCTGGCCGTGGTCGTCTGCGGTGAGGACCACTTGGTGCCAGTTGCCGTCGTTGACTGTCCGGTCCGAGGTCATGGTGGCGCCGGGGCCCATCCAGAACTCGCCGTGGACACGGCCGTCGGTGCCGACGTACAGTGCCGGGTTCCACATGCTGCCGGTGGAGCCGACCGGGAAGTCCTGGTAGCTGTAGAGCGGGCCGCCGCTGGTGGTCTTGAACCAGAGCTCGATGCTGGCCGGGCCCCGGGTAGGTGCGGCGTCGGACGGCAGCTTGATCTGCGACGTGGTGCCGTTGAACACCGCGGCGCGCTGGTTGGGATCGCCGGAGGGGCCATTGGCATTCAGGAGGACGTCGGTGAGGGCTCCGGCGGTGACGTCGGGCCTGGCGGCTCCGAGCTGGGTGGCGGCGTACCAGGAGCCGGCGGGGTCGTTGAGGCGCCAGTAGCCGACGGCGTTGTCCTGAACGACAGAGGCACGGTAGGCGGCTGCGGCGTCCAGGCCGCCGACCGGGGTGGCGGAAGTGGCCAGGCGGTACTGGCCCAAGACGGTGTCACCGGCGAGCCGGTACTGGTAGATCGAGAAATCGGCGATGGCGCCGTTGAGGTGCCCGGTCGGGTCGGTCGGGGCGTTGGGCCAGCCGCCGCCGGTGAAGCCCGCGCCGAGGTAGGCATAGGCCGAACCGTTGTAGGTGATGGGCAGCGCCGTGGTGCTGGTGGCGGTCGGTGCACCATCCAGGTAGAGGGTCTGTCCGGCGCCGTCACCGGCCAGGGCTACGTGGTGCCAGGCGCCGTCGGTGACGGTGGAGGCGCTGACCAGGGCGTTGTTCGCCGATCCGGTCCATAGGGTGCCGTAGAGCTTCTTGTCGGTGCCGACGTAGAGGGCAGGGTTCCAGCGGTCGGTCGAGCCGTTGGGCTGCCCGTCGAGGGGGAAGGACTGGTAGCTGTACAGCACGCCGGGCGCGGTGGTTTTGAACCAGAGCTCGACGGTGGCCGCGCCCCAGTGCTTGGGGGCGGTGTTGTCCGGTAGCTGGATGTATGCGGTGGTGCCGTTGAAGCCGGTCGCCGTGGACGTGCCGGAGGCCCAGGGGCCGCTCTGGCAGCAGGCGGTGTCGTGGTAGGTGCCGCGGTTCTGGGCGAGTGCGGCGGAGGAGAGCAGTTCGGTCGCCTGGTTGCCGGTGGTGTCGCCGAGCCGCCAGTAGCCGGTGGGCTTGCTGTCCACGACAGCGGCGTCGTACTGGGTGGCTCCGGAGGTGGTGGCGAGCTGGTAGAGCGAGGCGATGGTCGTGGCGGTCAGGCCGTGCGGGTAGGCGGCGACGTCGGCGAGCTGGCCCTTGAAGTGGCCTGCGATGTCGGTCGGGGCCTCGGGCCAGCCGCCGCCGGTGTATCCGGCGCCGAGGAAGACATGGCTGGTGCCGTTGGGCGTGATGGTGCCGTTGAGCGGCCCGGCGGCCGGGGAGCCATCGAGGTAGAGGGACTGCGAGGTCTGGCTGTCGGCCGACAGCACGGCGAAGTGCCACTTGTTGTCGTTGACTGGCGCGGCGGTGGCCATGGTTGGCGCGGCATCGCCCATCCAGAGCTGGCCGCGCAGTTTGCCGTCGCTGCCGATGTACAGCGCGGGGTTCCAGCGGTCGGTGGTGCCGTTGGGGGCGGTGCCGATCGGCATCGACTGATACGAGAGGAGGACACCCGTGCTGTTGGTGCGGAACCAGAGCCCGATGGCGCCGGGGCCGGTCTGCGGCGCGTATGCGGCGGGCAGTTCGGCCCATGACGTGCTTCCGTCGAAGGCGGCGGCACCTGCAGCACCGGTCATCGGGCCGGGGGCACCGAGCGTGATGTTGGCGTAGCTGCCGTTGTTGGGCGTCGGCCGGGGTGTGAAGACCTGGTTGGTGGCTTGCACACCTGCGCCGTCGGACAGTCTCCAGTAGCCGGCCGGGCGCGATCCCATGACCGTGCCCCTGTACTCCTGGGAGGATCCGGCGACGGTGGGTGTGTTGAGCGTCCAGGTGCCGCCGTTCTCGTCCGTCACCTTCGAGGCTCGGTCCTTGGCCGTGTCGTAGGTGACGGCCAGACGGGTCTTGCCCGAGGGCAGTTTGAGGCCGGTGAGTTCGGCGGAGGGCTGGCTGCCGGCCTGCCACAGGGCTGCCACGGCCGGGGCGCCGAGGGTGCGGTTGTAGAAGGCGACGTCGCTGATGCTGCCGTTGAAGTAGTTGGCCTGGCCGGACCAGCCGTAGGGGTTGTCGGGCCAGCCTGCGCTGAGGAACCCGCCGCCGACGGCCTCGGAGCGCTGTCCGGGCGCGATGACGGCTCCGGGTAGCGTGCCCTGGGCCTGCCCGTCCAGGTAGAGGGTCTGGGTGCTGCCGGCCGCGGACAGCAGCGCGAAGTGCCACTTGCCGTCGTTGACGGCCGCGGAGGAGTCGATCGTGTTCGACGGGCCGTTCCAGAACTTTCCGTGAAGCTTGCCGGACTGGCCTACGTACAGCGCGGGTGTGTAGTTCGCTGGTGTGCTCCCGTTGCCCGGGAAGGGGTCGGCCTGGTAGCTGAACAGCACTCCCCAGCTGCTGGTCTTGAACCAGAGGCCGACCGAGGTGTAGGAGGAGGTGTCGAGGACGCTCTGCGGCAGGCCGACGTAGCCCGAGGAGCCATCGAAGGTCGCGGCTGTGGCAGCCGAGGCGGTCGGGCCGGGCGTGCCGAGGGTCACGCCGCTGCCGGAGTAGCGGGCGTTGTCGTTGCCCTGGTTCTCGACCACGTCGCTCGCGGCGGTGTCACCGGAGCTCTCGCCGAGCCGCCAGTAGGAGACCGGTGCCGAGTCCAGGACGGCGGAGCGCAGGTGCGATCCGGCGGTGTACGAGTAGGTGGTGCAGGACCTCGCGGTGTTTCCGCCGGTCGCCGGCGCGCAGACCTGGTCCAGCTCGTCCGGGTTGGCCGGGTTGTAGGTGTAGGTCCAGGCGAGGGCGGTGTTCCAGTCCGTCCCGTTCGCCGGGTCGGTGTAGACCTTCGCCACGTGCTTGTTGCCAGCTGTCCACTCGAGGTGAAGGGTCCGGCCTGAGGAGGTGTCCCTCACCGTGGCCAGGCGCCCGCCCGCGTAGCTCAGCTCCTGGGCGCGTCCGACCGCGTCGCGCACTGTGGACAGGGCGTAGCCGGTGCCCGATGGGGCGTGGAACTCGTAGTGTGTCCCGTCCTTGGCCATCAGGTCGAAGCCGGTGGAGACCTTACTGAGGGATTGGAACTCCCCCGGCGGTGGGGTGTACACGGCGCCCTTGCTCGGGTCAGCCCCGAAGCGGGCTGCCCGGCCGCTGGCGGTGGTGAGGACGACGGAGTCGGTGCCGTCATTGTCGGGCTGGACCGTCATGTCGAAGTTGGAGGTCCAGCCGGTGCCGAACAGCGTTGAGGTTCGGGGGTCGAGCGAGTTGTACGAGCGGTTGACGGCCAGGGCCGGACCGATGCTCTTGATATCGGCGTCGGTGGCTGTGGTGGTGTAGTTGCCGACCTTGGCGTCGAACGGGCGGCCTGCGCCGTCGCCCACCACGGCGCCCAGGTGGGAGGTGATCACCGGCTGCTGGATCTGGGTGGAGAAGGAGACGCTGCTGGACAGCGGGCTTTCGCCGATATGGTCGCCGACCTTGACGTTCCACAGGTAGCCGGTGTTCCAGGCGAGTGTGCCGGGCGGCACTGCCCAGGAGGTGCCGGGCTGCCAGCCTGAGTCGGCGATCAGCTGGGGGTCGCCCGAGGCGGGATTTGTGTAGACCCGGAAGTCGTAGTCCAGGCCCGCACCGGGGTAGTTGTCCGGGTCGTGGCCGGTGGCGTAGATCTGGGGGGTGAGGCTGCCGACGACGGTGTTGTTCATCGGTGCCAGCTGGTCGAGCTGCGGTGCGGTGTTGGCTCCGGCCACCGTGGTGCAGGTCCCGAAGGGTATCGAGTAGACATCGTGCAGCGAGGCGCTGCCCTGGACGTAGCCGTCCCAGCAGAGGAAGTACGATCCGCCCAGTGGAATGGGCGGGATCACTCCGTCGACGGTGACGGAGTCATAGGTCTTGGCCAGTCCGGATACGCCGGTCAGTGGTGCGTTGAACCACTGCTCGTTCCAGTTGGAGTCGAACAGTCGGGCCTTGACCTGCATACTCTGCCCGTTCCACCAGTTCGCACCGATGTTGCGGAGCGTCACCTGCTGCGAGCCGGGCGTGTTGTAGGTCGGTGGTGTGTAGGTTCCGGACGGCGTGTAGGTCGCGGCCCAGTCGCTGTAGACGATCGACAGATAGGGCGGGTAGGAACTGTTGGCGCTGGAGAACTTCTTCCAGTGGTAGGAATCGGTGGCGCTGGCGGTCAGCGCCAGGCCGAAGTTGTCGCCGCCTCGGGCCCAGCTCTCCACCAGTTGGACGCCGGCGTCGTTGTGGCTGCGGCCAAGCTCTATCGACTCCCACATCGCACCGCCGCAGGTGTCGCCTGCGGAGAAGCTGTTGATGCCGAGCTGCTGTCCGATCGACACTCCGGGGTACTGGTTGATCGTCGACGGATCCCAGGGGCTGGTGATCTGGTTGACGTAGACCGGGTGGGGTGAGCACTGGTAGGAGTGGGTGTTGTTCAGGTTCAGCGAGACGGCGTGAAGGTAGTTGTTCTTCAGAACACTGGCCACGTCCGGGAAGTACAGGTAGCTGTTGATCACGGACTTGCCGCCGTCGGAGGTGCCGATCCGCAGCAGCGGGTCAGTGGAGAAGTTCGCCCTCTGGTCCGAGCGCACGAAGGTCGACTTGCCGACCCCGATGCTGGTCGTCGACGGGTCGACAGTGATCGGGAAGACACGCTTGGGATCGTGCAGCCAGGCCTCGTCCAGGTCCATCCGCAACGCCGGGGCACCGTTGACGGTGATCAGGCTGTAGGTCACCCGGTCGCTGATCACGCCGTCGCCCGAGGCCGGGTCGACGTTGGCGTCCGTCATGAAGCCGTGCGGGATCGCTACCTTCACCACACCGGAAGCGTCCTTGAACTGGACCTCGCCGTCCGGGCCCATGACCGGGGTCAGCCCGTTGACGTGCAACGGGAAGACCCAGCTGGCCGGCGCTGTCACATCATGGAGGACGAGAGACTCCTTGATTCCCTGGGCCAGGCCGTTGTAGACCACGTCGCTCGCGGGGCGCGCCAGGGGGTAGGTGAGGGTGTCTCCCTGGACCACCCCCCGTACCGGCGCGGCGTCCTGGAGACTGTAAGAGACCAGCTGCCCGGTATCCACCGACCAGCTCACCAGCGAAGGGTCGTCGACGCGTGCCGCGAAGGTGACCTGCTGGCTGTTGGCCTGCTCGGTCCAACGGCCGGCACGGTCCAGCGAGAAGTTGGTGTTGATGTCGTCCCAGCTGCCATCGGCTTTCTGGTAGTGCACGGGCCGCGGAAAGACCCGCAGAGTCTTGGTGCCGTCAGGGTTCTGGAAGACCGAGGACGCGTCGGTACGGGCACCCGCCACCTCGACACTGCCGTCGGGAGCGCCAGGAAGACTGCCAGTACCGGCAGGGGCTTCGTTCGCGGCCTGAAGATTCTTCGCGGGCGAGGGCTCCGGCTCGCTGGCCAGCTTGCTCTCCCCGCCGACGTCCGGCTGGGCAGCTTCCGGCGTGGAGCTGCCTGGCTTGGCATCACCTGGGCGGTGCTCCAACGACGGTGGCGGCGTGACGCTCTGGCTCTTCACCGGCGTGCGCGGCCGCCCACTGCCAGAGGGGTGCGTGGTGGTGTCGACCGGCACAGCCTTGGTCTCGGGAAGCTCACCCGGTCCCGGCTGGTGTGCGGAGGGGCTCCCCTCACCACTGTCCTTGCGGGTTTGCGACGACGGGACGGTGTGGGTGCCGTTGCTTGGGTCACCGCTTAGCTGTTGCGGGGTTTTCGGCGTCGCCGTCGGAGTCGGGGCCTTGGTCGTAGTGAACGCGCTCGCTTCTTGCGTACCGACGGGCAGCAGGAACACCAGAGCAGTGATGAACGCAAGCGAGCGGCGCACAGCCAGTCCTTCTCAAAGCAGGCGAAGCGGCCGACTCCCCCATCTGGCGGTCGGTCCACCCCCTTCCTATCGACCGTCAGTGCGATAGGTACAGCCGCAATCACCAGAACAATGGACGATATACACAAAACGTCACCTGTTATCACGAAATGATCTTAAGAAGTTTTTCACTTTCTTTACTGAACGGAGCGAATCGGCGAGGAAGACTTGACCGCGCATCACTACGCAAGCTGCGCACCAGGGGAAGCCCGAAATGACGTTCCATCTCGCCTCCCGCTTCCGGTGGGCGCTCGGACTGGCCGCAGTCCTAGTCGTTACCGGCGCCGGCATCGCGATCTTGCTTACGAGCGGGACCGACGGCCCGGCTGCTCACCAGTCCGCCGTGGCGCCTTCCAACATCGCGGGGCGCCGCACGGCCTGTCTTGCCGGTGACAGCAGTGAGGCGGCGGCACGCACCGACACCGCTGCGATCTGGTCGGCGATGCAGGACGCCTCACAGCAGCGGCAGCTGAATGTGCAGCAACTCTTTGTCCCCGCACCTACCCCTGACCAGGCCTTGCCGTATCTGGCGGGACTCTCGGCGCAGCACTGCGACCTCGTCGTCACCGTCGGGCCGGCCTTCGGCCAAGCCCTGGAGACCGCCACCAAGGCCAACCCAGGCACCCAGTTCGTCGCCGTGACGACCGACGGCCAGCCCGCACTCGCTGAGGTCTCCATGATCACCGGAAGTGACAGCGACAAAGCTGCCGAGATCCGCCGCCGGGCACTCGGTCTGCCCACCCCCGGAAGCTGAGCGCCGGGGCACACCCCAGGACCCCGTCACTGACGGCAGAAGGGGCCGCTTGCTCAGTCTCCACCTCTCGACGGTCAACAACCTCCTCCTTGGAGCCGTCGACAACGCGGGCAAGGCCGGGCTGGCGATGTTCGCGATGCGCGGCAAGGAGTACCTGACCGCCGTCCGCTCCCAGGGCGGGCTGCTGGAACTGCACACCATGCACTTCGCCGACGAGGTCCGCGACCCCCGCAGCGAGATCGACGACCTCCCCGAGAAGGTCGACCTGTCCACCCAGGAGATCAAGACCGCCGAGCAGCTCATCGGCATGCTCGCCGTCGACTGGGACCCCGGCCAGTGGCACGACACCTACGAGGACCAGGCCAAACAACTCATCCAGGACAAGCTCGCCGGCCGCGAGATCGCCGTCTCCAGCGGCCCGGCCCCCGAGGCCACCAACATCGTCGACCTCATGGACGCCCTGCGCCGCAGCCTCGACACCGCCCGCCAGAGCCCCGAGACCGCACCCGCCCCGGCCACCGGGAAGCCCACCGGCCACCGGACCACGCCATCCCGCGCCGCCGGCACGCCCAAACCCACCGGCGCCAAGAAGACCACCTCAACCAAGGCCACCCCGCACCAGAAGCCGACCAAGCGCGCCAGCGCCACCGGCAAGCAGCAGCTCTCCGAGCTCACCAAGACCGAGCTCTACAAGCGCGCCACCGACCTCGACATCCCCCACCGCTCCACCATGACCCGCGCCGAACTCCAACACGCCCTCGAACAAGCAGCCCCCACCACCAAGCGACGGCACCTACGCAGCGCATGACCCTGTGGCGGGGCCGACCAGTAGACGAGCACGGGACTGCCAGGCTCGGGCAGGGCGCCCCCACGCGCCCTGGTCGGGGCGCTCGGCAGGTCCAACGAGCAGTCCGCCGGGTAAACCGGGCCGCTGGCGGTTGCGGCGCCCGGGCCCGGTTCACCCGGCCGGCGCGGCAGCCTGTCAGACGGTGGGCTTCTGAGCGGGTACCACGGCGCTGAGTGCCTCTGTCGCTGGGCCACCGGGGGTTTGCGTCACGGTGGAGGTCGGACGGGCTGCCTGGATCTGCTCCTGCAAGCTGGCGAAGGCGCGATCGGCATGGGCGCGGATGCTGTCCCACGCCGCTCCGTAGTCGCGGATGGGAAAGCTGAGGCCGAGACCTTGGTGGACCTCCAGCAGGCCGGCATCGGGCTTGGTGTGGATGTTGGAGTTCCGCAGCACCCGGATCCGGTCGAGCGTGTGCACGGCCCGCTCGACGGCGGCACGGTCGACCTCCGGCAGTTCCACCACGAGGTAGTCGGCGATCCGGCCAAGCGCGTGCGGCGGGTTCTTCTTCGGAATGTCGAGCTGTCCGAGGAGTTCGGCCAGGGCCGCGAGGCCGGCCAGGAAGTCGGCCTCGCTCGCCACGTCCAGGACCAGAAGGCCCGAGCGGTCCAGCGGCGGGCGCTTGACCAGTGGGCGCCCTATGACCAGCTCGCAGGTCACGTCGAAGAAGCCGATGGAGCGCACCAGGGCCCGGGGGTCGGTGTAGGACAGCTCTGCCGAGTGGTCCGCTGGAGTGAGCGAGGTGACCACTGCGGCGAGGTAGTTCTCCACGGTGTCGAAATCGGCTTCGGGCAGATGCCCCAGCCTGCCGATCCCGTTGCCGCCCTCCGCGTGATTGAAACGAATGCCGGGCCATTCATAGTTCGCGACGCGGGCGAGAGCGACCCAGAAGATGAGACCGTGATCCACGCCGGGATGTTCGGACGTGACGGTGTCACGGAGGTCGAGCTTCGTGTCGGGTCCGGCGTAGTTGAAGGGGTCCTGAAGGATCCGGTCCTGCGCCTTCGTCAGGGCCCGCATGTAACCCAGCAGCGCAGTGATGATCGTCTCCGCTCCGTGCTCCCGGACGTGGCGCAGCCCGGCGAGCGTCAGCCAGACCGGGCCGTCCAAGGGGCGCGGGAAGTTCGCGTTCGCCGCCCGGTACTCGGTGTTCCCCTGGTACAGCACCGGGAAGCTGTTCAGCACCGCCTCGGCGTTGTAGCCGGCGTGCCGCATCACCAACTCGACGTAGCGGAACGAGGGGAACTTGCCGGCCTCGGCGAACTTCTCCCAGACGGTGTCCACCAACAACTGCTGCGACTCGTCCAGGGAGTCCAGGAAGCTGCTCACGCTATCTCCTACGTCACGTCACGAGGGGCGAGCGTACTGCCCTCCGGAACCGGACCGCACCGGAATATGATGAGCCCGAAGCCCTGGTCGGGGCATCGGGCGCCGTGCGGCCGGGGCCGTGCCTACGATGCCTTCCTGGGGCGGAGGAGAACGGCCGGGCGCAGGCTCCACGGGTGTAGAGGACCCAGGCCGCGCCGAACCGGACCGGCGACCACCGGACGTGTCCGGCCCAGCCCAGTGGCAGGCGCCGCCAGGCCTTCGGGGTGACGCCGGCGCCTCGGGTGCCTTGGTGTGACCGGGGGACGGCTGGCAGGGTTTACCGGTCATGACGAACACGACCACCCTGCCAGTGGCCGCCAAGCCGACCGCCGAGGACGAGAAGCAGGAGTAACAGCACGCAGTGAACGATCTGCTCGCCGCGGCGGCCGCAGGGCGGCCGGGTGGGTGCGCGAGCTCGCGGCCCGGCAAGACGCGGCCTGAACACCGCACCGTGCTGGAGCGGGCCGCTGGCGCCGTGGAAGAGGCCACCGGCCGGGAATTCGTCCCGGGCGGCGAGGGGCAGCTCGACGAGGAGCTCGCGTACTCGGCGCCGACGTCGTCACCGGCAGCGTGCTCGTCGACGGGCTGCCGGAGCTGTCGACCGGCGAGCGGATCGCGCTGATCCCGGTCTGCGCGCTCGCCGATCGGCATTGCCTTGGCTCACCAGCCACCGCTTCGTCGACAGAACCAGGGTCAAAGGACGTCAATGGCGGGGCACCACAAGGGGGCCCCGCCGCCGTGCTGTTCAGTCGCCGATGAAGCGAACGATGTAGGCGGGCTGGGCCAGGGCCTGCTGGAACATCCGTCGGAGCTCGGAGAGGAACGTCCTCTCCGGTGCCGGGAGTGACTGACCCACGATCCGATCGGTCTCGGCGAGAGCTAGCTCGCAGAAGTAGTGATCGAATTCCGTGTCGTCATATGGATCGATGCGTGCAAGCGTTGGAAGGACATCCCTGCCAACCGCAGTCAGCACAGCTTCGAGCTCACCGTCCTCCAGACGATAGTCCACGATGTCGGAGACGGGTTCGCCTTTCTTCCTCTTCCCGTGCGCCTTTGCTTGACGCTTCATATCTGCGGTCAGCGTGGTGTCTACCAGTTGGATCGACAGTCCCATGTTCCTGCCTCCTTAGCCAGATGGTCGGCGGGGTTGCCGTCATGCGACAACCCCGCCAGTTGAATGACGGGTTACTCAGCGCAGATCAGTGCGGGTATGCCGTGATGATCTTTCCGCGCCGCGTCACCACGGTTACGTGGTGGGCCGCTCCACCGCCGTCGCTCGCCTGCTTCTTGCCAACGGCCTTGTTGAACTTGAGGGTGTAGTTGCCTCCACCCGCCGCACCATCCCCGCACGCCGGCACGCGCCCACCACGAGCCGGACCTCGCCACCATCGAGAGCGCCCTCATCGCCCAGTTGCTCGTGGCGGACTTCCATGACGGCTCCAGGACATTCCTCAACCACGCCCGCTGACCCGCCCGGCCGCCCGCTTGGCCAGCCCTTCACTCAGTCCCGTTCGTCGTGGCGTCCGACCGGCCGGGTGGCCGCCTCGCACCCGGCGTGCGCCCACGCGCTCTCCTGCGGTTCCAGATCCGGTCGCCCCGGGACAGGTGCGTCGAGGCGCCGCACCAGATACGACTCCTCCCCCACCGCCACGATCAGCAGCCGGCACCCGGGCCGGGCGGCCTCCCCCAGGAGGTCTCCGACGCGATAGCGGGGGCCGGCAGCGCTCACTCCCCCATGCTCGCGCGCGGACGGCCGCGGTGCGCCGCCTGGCGGTGCGGGGTGCCCGCCCGGGCGCCGGACGGCTCATCCTGGGAGACATGGCGCCCAGAGGATCCGCCCGGGTCAGGCTGCCGCACATCGAACCGATGCTCGCGACGGCCGGCCCACTGCCGTCCGGGCCCGGCTGGTGCGCCGAGGTGAAATGGGACGGCGCCCGGGCCATCGCCTACCGGCACGAGGACGGCACCGTCCACCTCGCCGGCCGCCACGGTACCGACTTCACCGACCGGTTCCCCGAGATCGCGCAGACGCTCGCCACTCTGCCCGGACCGCTGGTCCTGGACGGCGAGATCGTCGTCATGTCGAACGGCCTGCCCTCGTTCTCCGCCCTGCAGGGCAGGATCCACCGCACCCGCGCGGCCTCCGTCCGAACCGGCGCCACCACCGCCCCGGCCCTGTTCGTCGCGTTCGACGTGCTCCACACCGACCGGCCACTGCTGGCCGAGCCCTACCTGCGACGGCGCGCGGTCCTGGAAGGCCTCGACCTCGACCGGCCGGGACTACGCGTCCCACCCACCTGGACCTCGGTGACCGACGCCTACGGCTGGACACGCGAACACCGGCTGGAAGGCGTCATCGCCAAACGCGCCGACTCCCCCTACACCCCCGGCGCCCGGACACGACACTGGATCAAGGTCAAACACCTCAAGACCGCCGACGTGGTCCTCGGCGGCTGGCTCCCCGGCGGCACCACCGGAACCACCGTGCGCGCCGTCCTCGTCGGCGCCCCCGTCGAACCCGGCCGACTCACCTTCGTCGGCTCCGTCGGCACCGGCTTCGCCACCACCGAACGACGCGCCCTGGCCGCCACCCTGCGCCGCCTCGCCACACCCCTCTCCCCGTTCGCCGGCACCGCCGGAGCCCTCGGACTGCCACGCGGCACCGAGATCCGGTTCGTACGCCCCGAACTACGGGCCGAGGTCGAATTCCTCGAACTCACCCCAGCCGGCCGCCTACGCCACCCCGTCTGGCGAGGCCTACGCGAGTAGCACCCGACGGGCCTCCAGTGGGCAGGGGCGGCCCCGTCCGCGTCGACGGGAAACACCCGGTCCACGCCGACGATCTCCAGGACCCGGCGACCGAACGCGAAGGGCGGGCGAGACGGACCGCGTGCCCCGGCGTCGGCCTCCGTGCGGGCGAGCAGCAGCGTGCCCCGCGCGGCTGTCTCCCGCCGACCCAGGTCAGCGGGCCCGGGTTCTGGAAGTGCGGGCGGTGCGGTCGCATTCGCGCCGGAAGTGGTAGTGGCTGCGGCTGCCGCCGAGCAGGGAGTCCAGCCAGAAGGCGTACCCGAGCGCCTTCTCCTCGGCGCCGGTGAGGGCAACCACCCACCGCCGGGTACCGGGAACGGCCCGGGCCTGCTTGAGGACCTCCCGGATGATCTGGGTGTCGACGCCCTGGACGTCGGCCGCTGCCGCGAGGAAGCCGTGCAGGACATCGACGTCAACCCCGTGAAGTTCAATGTGGTGCCGGCCGGCCACCGGCGGCTCGACCGGCTCGGGCACCGGGCCTGCGGCTGGCGCGGCCCGGTTGCGCCGGTACTGCAGGGCGTCAGTCCCCGCCAAGGTGATCCGCGCGGCCCACGCCGGACTGTGGCCGCCCTGGGCCGGCACGGTCGGCAGGACGGTGTCGGGCGCGAGCTCGCACAGCCCGTCCTCGGCGAGCCTGCGGATCGCGGTCGCCCGCCGGCGCCGGTCCGAGGCGGCCAGGTCCTCGCCGACCCACCCCTGCGCGCGGCGCGCCTCCAGGTCCTCGAGCATGCCCCACTGGTCTGCGGCCAGCCCCATCGTTCCCACCTCGTACCCGACCGACTACTCTGCGTTGCATTCTGTCGTGGCTGCCGGGTCCGGTGCAGCGAAATCACCGAACGTCAGTCGATCGGCTGGCCGGCGGCTGAGGCTGCCGCTCGTGGCGGCCCGCGCAGCCGGCGCGGTTCCCATGAGCCGTCGTGTTCGATCGTCTCCCGTTCCCAGAGTGGAGAGGGGGTTCGCAGGCTCGGCGGACCTGCTCCGCTCCCGCCGTCGTCGGCAGCCGCGCCGACCCCTGACCGGGGACGGTTGTCGTCGCACGTCCCGCGACCGTCCTGATCTCCCGCCGAAACGAGGACCCCGTCCGATCTCGGGGGCGATTCAGCGGGGCTTTGGCGGTTTCCCGGCCGTCACTGCGCGCCGAAGCCGCTGATGAACGTCCGCAGGTCCGCGCTCCGGTCCAGCGGCTCCATGGTGGCGTCGTAGTCGAACCACCAGACCACGGGAACCGTGGGGGCGAGCTCGCGCAGCACCGTGTAGATGACGGTCAGCGGCGCGGACCAGGGCTCGCGGTCGGCGAACGAGAACACCCGGTGCCGCAGGCCGAAGGAGAGCTCGCCACCTGGCCCGGCTCGACCTCCACCTGGATCTCCAGGTGGCGGCCTTCGAAGTACTCGCCCACCACCGCGCCGGGCATTGCCCGCGGTGTGAATGCCGGGCTTGCGGTTGACGCTGCGGCAGCTTCTACGGTCGTGACCAAGGCCGGAACGACCGGCCCGGCGAGACGAAGGTACGGAACGAGGACGATGGACCTGTCGATCGCGGAGGTGGCCCGGCTGTCGGGCGTGACCGCCCGGACGTTGCGGCATTACGACGAGATCGGCCTGCTGCCGCCGGCCCGGATCGCCGCCAACGGGCACCGGCACTACGGGGAGGCGCAGCTCCTGACGCTGCAACAGGTCCTCGTGCTGCGGGCGCTCGGCGTCGGCCTCCCGGAGATCGGCCGAATCCTCTCCGAGCAGGTGGACGAGGTGGAGGCCCTGCGCGGCCACCACCACCGTCTCCTCGCCGAACGGGACCGGCTGGACACCCTGGCCACCACCGTCGCCCGCACCCTCGCCGACCTGGAGCGATCCCGAAAGGACGGCCAGCCCATGACCATCAACCGCCCGGAGAACCTCTTCGAGGGCATCCAGCCCGACCAGTACGAGGACGGCCTCCAGGACTTTCCCGAGCTAGCCGAGGCTACCAACCGCCGCACCGCGACGATGGACGCCGCGGAGCTCGAGGCGGGCCAGCGCGAGCGAACGGCCGGGATGATCCGCCTCGCGGAGCTACTGGCGGCCGGCACCCCGGCCTCCGCCGACTCCGTCCAGGCCGAGATCGACGCCCAGTACCGCTCGCTCGCCGAGTTGCACCCCATCACGCCTGAGGAGTTCCGCGCCATGGCCTCGGCTGCGTGCAGAACCCGTCCTGGCGCGCCGCCTACGAGGCGGTCACTCCCGGCCTGGCCGAGTACCAGCACACCGCGATCGAGTTCTACGCCACCACCCGCCTGGTCTGACCCGGCACCGGCGCTCCTCCTCATCCCACCGGACGGTGGAGGAGCACACGCCTCGGCCGCGCCCCGGCCCTGCCGAGGCGATCAACAAGCTGAAGACCTTTCGCGCGGTTGCGACCAGACTCGACAAGCGCGGCCACGTCTACCTCGGAACCGTCAGCGCTCACCATCTGGCTCCGCTCATGGTCCCCGGGACACTGCCTAGGCGGATCGGTCGGCACGAGCCTCCTCAGAGCCGAACGCCGCACCCTGATCGCCTCGACCGACCTGCTTTGCCGTTCGCCGGAGTCCGGTCGATGTCCTACCCGAACGGTCCGCCGACACCCTGGCCCACTGGCTCACCGAGCACCCCGGCGTCGAGGTCATCTGCCGAGACCGGGCCAGCTACGACGCCGACGGGCGAGTCGCGGCGTCGGCACGGCAACCCAGGTCGCGGACCGATTCGACCTCTGGCAGAACCTCGGCGAGGCCACCGAGAGACTGGTCGCCAGCCTGCGCCCGCAGGGGCTCCCGCCCGCACCCGAGCAGGAGAAGACGGTGCTGCCCGAAGGGCGGGCGGCGAGCGCAGCGGACCCGCGGTCACGCCGCCATCCACACCCTGATGGCCAAGGGCACGGGGCACAGCCGGATCGTCGCCGAGCTTGGCCCAACCCCGAAGACCGTGAGGAAGTTCCTGCACGCCGCCACGTCGGACGAGTTGATCGGCGCGGGGACCAGTTGATCGGCGCGGGTCCCACCGGCGGCTGACAGGCCAGCCTTGACGGCCACGCCGCCTACCTGATCGCCCGGTTCAACGAGGCTGCCACAGCGCACTACAACTCCACGGCGAGCTCGCCGAACGCGGCCTGCAGCGCCGGGAGTACGCCAATTCACCGGCTGAAAACCGCAATCCGGAGAGGGGGAGGCCCGTAATGGTGCCTCAGGCGGTCGATTGGCCACCCCTGGAGCGCCCCACACCAGCCTGGTCGAGTTCGGCGCTCTGAGGGGCCATTCTGGCGGTCGCAATTTGTCGTGATTGCTGGAAATTTTTGTTCTGAGGCATTTGACCCTGCCGCGCAGCTGCAGGCTGACGGCCCGTCCCAACAGGCGCCGTGGTACTGACACCGTGGCGAGCATCAACGGTTCGGCGGTGCTCCTCGCAGCCGAACAGCCTGGGATCGCCGCTGAGAGGGGCCCGAGCCCGGACGCGCGGCGGTGCGGTGCACGCAGGCTCTACACGGGTTTCCGGGCGGCACCTCTGTCTGATCGATTCTCGGGTCCGGGTCAGGTCCGCTGCGGATCGGCCCGGCGCTTCAGGAGGTCGAGGAGCTCGGAAGCGACCTGAATCACTTGGCGGTGGTCTGTCGCGGCGAGGATCGACTGTGCGCATTCCCGCAGATCCGTCATAACGACCGCACCGCAACGGCCGACGACAGGTCAGCGCCGTCTCCCGCTGGTCCGAAACAGCCAGGGTGTAAACGCCGTTTACCTACTCGCGTTCCTCGACCGCCTGTGAGGCACATGAGTGGCACGATCGGAAGCGACTTTGCAGGCTTCGTGTCAACGGCACAGATTCCCCTCGATCCGGCTTCCTGAACGGCCCTGCAACGGTGCCTGACCCAGCGGCAGGGCAGACCGGCACCAAGGGAACGAAGGCCGGGCAAAGCCCGGCCTCAACCGCCTACCTCTCCCCCACGTCCTTGACGACTGCGGCTTCCCTCCCCGGATGATCCGCAGCACCCGCCTGGTCGACCTGGTGAACACCCTGGACCCCAAACTCGTCGCCGCCGCGTTCGGCATGGACCCACAGGCCACACTCGTCTACCCGTCCATCGACGAGACCCGCATGTCGGGGTGGAACGTTTCCCAGACCTGATCTCCGGTCAGAGCTTGTAGGGGTAGAGAGCGATGTTCTCGCGCTCGACGCAGAGCTCGACCCAGGTGCCGCCGACGCCGTCGGGCAGTGGATCTGCCAGATCCAGCAGGATCACCGTGCCATCCAAATCCAGCATGCCGGCACCGTCCTCCGCGAGGATTAGCCGTCCTTGCAGGACAACGCAGTGTCCGACGGAGCGGATCTCAGGCCTGGCACCGACAACCGGCTTGGCGTTCCACCCCCAGCAGATGTCCTCATCGACCGTCCACTCCGCGTGGTACTCGCCCACCTCGGCGGCCGGATCCCCGCACCAACGCACCGCGGTGCGGCCGATGGCGGTGTTCACCTGAGCCAGCAACAGGCTCGCCGGCAACCTCGTGATCTCTTCTACCTCTACCAGCACTGGTCGATCATGCAGCATCCGCATGGACGGGTGGATGTTGCTGGTCACCGCGATCGAACGGTCTCGTAGGCGCGTCGATGATCTGGTAGAACGCCGTGGCGGTGTCGCCGCCGGCCGGGAGCATGTCGTCGACCACGATGAGATCGCAGCGGAAAGTCTTGGCAACGGTCCGGGCGGGGGAGCCGTCAGCTTTGGACTTGTTGATCGTGGCGGTCAGCGATTTCAGGGCGAACCAGGTGACCTTCAGATCCTTCTCGATCGCGGCGCGGGCCAGACCTTCGGTGGAGTGGCTCTTGCCGGTCCCCGACGGCCGGCGATGACGAGGTTCTCCGATCGGCCGATCCATTCGAGGGTGGCCAGGGCGCGTTCTGGATGGCCTCGGGTTGGAGGAGTCCTCGGTCCGCCATGAGGCCAGGGTCTTGCCGGGGGGAAGTTCGCCGTGGACCGGCGGAGCCGTCGGGTGGCCGCGTCGCGGGCGACGACCTCCTCGTTGATGATCACGCGCAACAGCTTGGCGGGGTTCCAGCGTTGCGCGCGGGCGGTGGCCAGAACGTCGGGGGCGGCCTTGCGCAGGTAGGGCAGGCTCATCCTTCACAGGAGCCGGTCGATTTCGTCGGGCAGTGCCGGGGCGTGGGGGAAGGTCAGGAATGCGGGGTTCCTTCATCGTGGTGGTGGTCCGCTGGAGAGTGTCGGTGGGTGATCAATATGCAGGTGCGAAGCGAAACCGGGGCTGTGGTGGCCCGGGCGGGGTGCGGGCTGGACTGGGATTCCGCGCTCGCTGGCCTTGAGCGGGATGAGTTCTCGATCCTCACGGGCGTGTGCCCGTATATGGACACGGTCTTCAACAGTTGGCAGCGCTCGAACCTTCCAGCGAAGCTCGATCGGTTGCCGGCCGATCGCGGCGGCCCGTGGGTCCGCGAGATCCGGGCCCTGTGCGTGCCAGCCCACCAAGCCCTGCACCGGTATGTGTGGCTGCTCGGCGACTGACCATTCTTGCCAGGCCGCCACCTACGATCTGGAGCTCGCCTATTGTCCAAGCCCCTGCCACCCGCCGGTGCCGGGTTGGACGCGGTGGGCTTCGTCCCGGCGGACGGTGATGCCAGTCGGGACGTCGCCGCTGATGTCCTCGCAGACCTCTGCCCGGCGTCACACTCGACGCGTACTCCGCTCGCCTGGTCGTCGGACGTCTGGTCAGCGTTGCATCAACGAGCCGGTGACGAAGGCCCGTGAGTCTGCCCTGAACTCGACCAGCGAGGCGTTCCACCACCATCGCCTGCCCCTGGACCCGGTCCTACGTCCTCGGCGCCACGCATGATCCGCAAGACCGACCACTGATCGAGCCGTTCCTCAAGTACCCCGACAAGGCTGTGCGCGAGGAAGCAGGACTCGCGGTGGCCCGAGATCACCGCGTCCATCCCGCAAGTGCGCTACCACACGCACGAGGCGCCGCCCGGGTTCCCGAGCGGCGCCTCTCTCTGATCGATCCTCGGAGCCGGATCAGGCCGGCTGCGGCTCAGCCCGACGCTTCAGCAGCTCAAGAAGCTCAGAGGCGACCTGAACCGCCTGACGGTGGTCCATCGCGTCGAGGATCGACTGTGCACATTCCCGCGGATCCGTCAGAACGAGCCGCACCGTGACGGCCGACGACAGATCGGCGCCCGCCTCCCGCTGGTCCGGAACAGCCGGAGGGTAAACGCCGTTCACCTCCGCCTGCGTCTCCTGCGTCTCCTGCTGATCCGTAGAGACGCCCCCCACCGGACCAGACGCATAAACGGCGTTTACAGCGGGCGAGCTGCCTCCCTGCGACGGAGCACCCGCCTGGAGTGCCCGCGCCTCGGCGACCGCCGGCTCGAGGGGCGCCGATGGTGCCACTCTCCGGGCCTTCGCCGCCCGTTTGTCGGCCGCCTCCTTCTTCGCGGTCTCGGCACGCTCGGCCTGCTCCGCGGCGGTGAGCTTCCCAGCCCGCGCCAGAGCACCGATCTTCCGGGCGTCCTCAACGGCGAGCTCACCGGCGCCTGCCTGCTCCTGAAGCTCCGGCGTCAGATGCAGCAGGGCCAGTCGCTGCCCCACCCACGCCGACGACTTCCCGAGCTTCCGCGCCACCGCGGCCTGGTTACCGTCATACACAGTCGTGAGCAACTGCTCGATCGCCTGCGCCTCCTCGAACGGCGATACGTTCTCACGGTGGGCGTTCGCGATCAACGCCGCCTCCACCATGTCCCCCGCGGTAGAGACCAGGTCGTCGTTGAGGTCAACTCGGAGCGTCTTCAGGTTCGCCCGTCGGGCTGCGAGCAGACGCCGGTTCCCGTCGAGCGCGACGAAGTCCGCCTCGCCGATGGCCTCCGCCTCCCCCGGGTGGGCATCAAGGAACGCCGCCCGGCTGACCACTGTCACCGGCACGATCTGGCGACGGGCCAGGCTCTCGGCAAGCTCGTCGATGGAGTCGCTCTCCATCGTCTTACGCGGGTTGAGCGGGTTGAAGACGATCGACGACACAGGAGCGGAGGAAGCACGCCGCACCCGCCCCGTCGCATCCAGCGCCTCACTGCGCGCCAGCGCGTCCCCTCCACGGCCAGCACCCTGCGACAGCGTCCCGAAGGACCCTCCCCCACCCTGAAGCTTCTTGGCGATGCTCACGCGAGCCTCCGTCGGATCTCGCGCATGCGCTGCGCCTGGGTTGCGGTGGGTGCGTACATCAGCAACGGCTGCTTGACGTGGACGGCCTCGCGCTGCTCCTTCAGGTCGGGAACAACGGCGAGCACAGGCGGATCGCCGAGGCCCTGCCACTCCTCGAGGGAGTGGGTAGCCACGTACCCCTTGCGCTTGTCGAACTTGTTGACGACGAGCCCGAGCCTATCGATGTCCACCTCGTAGTCGAGGCTGACGGTGCGGATCTGGCTGTCGAGCATGGCGTAGGCGTCCGCGGAGGAGTCCTCGGCCTCCACCGGGATGAGGACCCCCGAGATACCGGCCTGCTCGTTCTTGCGGCGGTGTCCGTAATAGAGGCCGGCGTCCATGGCGAGGCCAAGGTTCGGTGGCGCGTCGATCACGATGACGTCGAAGTGCTCCTCGAGCGGCGCGAGGGCGCGCTGGAGGCTGGTCTCGCGCGGGCCGCGAACGGACCCGAGCCGGGAGTCGAGCAGGAAGGCGTCGAAGCTGGAGGGCAGCAGGCTCAGGCGCCCCTCAAAGTGCTCCGGCTCTATCGGCACGACCTGGTCGAGAAGGGTGCCCGCGACACGGTCCCGATCCACCATGTGGGTCACCAGGCTCTCCTCGCCCGGCGGGATCTGCTTGACCCCGAGCTGGGAGGTGAGGTGGCCCTGCGGGTCGTAGTCGACGAGGAGGGTCCGCAGACCGGACAGCGCGGGCAGCTTCGAGGCCCCGGTGGTGGCGGGCAGGCCGAGTGCTATGGCCTGGCCAACGCCGGCCGCAATGGTCGTCTTGCCAACGCCGCCCTTCTGGTTGCAGACGACGATCCTGCGCGTGTGCTGGGGAATCGTGAGCTCCGTGAGCGAGGCGCTGTGCGAGTCGACCCACACCCGAACGGCCTGCGCGAGGCCTTGGACGAAGGAGATGTCCCGGCTCGCGCAGTCGGACTTGAACGCGTCGTACAGGCCGACCGGCAGCCAGGTGTTCCAGCTCTCGGCCCCGGCGGTGTCGATCGTCGGGTTGTCGCCAGCGGGGCGGCTGCGCCATTGTTCGACGGCTTGGGCGACGGCGTCTTGCATGTCGATACCGAGCTGGGCTGCTCGCGTCTTGAGTTCCTGGCGGAGGGACGCGGGAAGCTTAGACGCCACCTTTTCCCGCTCGCCTCCGGGGTTTTGAGATGCCATGACGTCACCATAGTGGCGCAGCAGCGTTTTAGGCACATCGCAGCGCGGTGTGTCCTCCTCTTGCAGGTAAACGCCGTTTACTCCCCCAGAGGTGCGGGCGCCCGCCGACAGCGGCATGACGGGGTAAACGCCGTTTACTCCGGGGGCGCACGGCACGACCGCCGAGACCATGCGGGAGGAGATCCGGCGATCCACGACCTGATGGCCGACCAGGTGAAGGGGCTTGGTGAACCCGGCAGATACGGGTTCGCCAAGCCCCCTTTGTCCTGATCGCGGTCGAGTGCATGTGTGATCTGGGGGATGTCACACAGCTGCGCTCGGTGGTCTGCTTCCCGAGAGACTCGCCGCGGAGGCCTGTTCCTTGCAGGTCGATCGCCTTGGGCGTGTCCGGCAGCGTGTCACGATCCGGGTGCCGGGCGGGTTCGCCCGCATGCCGGTCGGCCCGTGGGGCAAGGCCGGCCGTCTGATGGGGAGCCAGGTGAATGGGGTTGCGGAGTACTGCTCAGTGGTGCCGTAGCATCCGGACGGCGCAACGCACACCTGTTCACGGGGGAGTCCCGCACTTGCTCAAGAGATCGATGCCCGTGCCGTCCGGGGTAGCCGCGCGGGCGGCCCGTTCGGCTGTACTGATGGTGTCGGGCGCCCTCGCGCTCGGCTTGTGCTGGCTCATGGACCCCTTGGTCAGCGGATCGGAAGCGCCCAACAAGCAAGTACGTGTCGAGTCGCGGGAGGAGGCGCTGACCCGGGCGGACCAGGTCCGGGAGCATGTGGTCGCGCTGGCAGGCCTCGAATGGGATCCATGGAGCAAGCTCATCGCCTTCCACAAGTGCTCAGGACCGGGAACGGGTATCGCTGATGAGGGCGAGGCATACCTGCTCAACTTGGCGATCCGCCTGAAGGCCACGGACGACCAGCGTCCCGAGGTCCTTCGAGCACTGCGACAGAAGCTCGCGGACGAGGGCTTCAAGATCACCTCGAACGAGTCGGCCTCGGCCGATCAGTCCACCTGGGAGTTCCAGGCCCTCCAGGAACCTGACTCCTACACCGTCCTGGCAGGCAAGAATAAGCCCGGACAGGGCGTGGCCGTCATCGTCACCCTGCCCTGCCAGGCACCGCCAAACGCCGCGGCCTCACCTGCTCCGACGCCTACCGCCTGAAGACCGCTGTGAAGGATCCCGACGGGCCGGCCGGTGAACGAGTCAAGACAGTAGCGTCACTGCGCGAACACGGCCCAACGCGGAAAGAGGGAGCGGCAAAGCGACGCAACCACGCGCTGGAGGACTGGGAAGTCGGCGCGCAGCTCCGCTGGTATGCGTTGCTGGAAATCCGCGCAATATCCGGCAGACGGAAGCCGATCAAGGACTGGCCCGACGATGACTACGTCGCCTGCATCCGTTGGCTCGCCAACCTCTGCGACAACATCCCGTTCCTACCCAAACCCCGCAAGCCATGGTGGAGCCGAGCTCGGCCCGAGCGCAGCTTCGCCTACGTCTGGGCCGTCGCCGAGGAACGCAGACAGCAGCGAATCCTCAGCACCGTGGACAAGTTCGGCTGGAGCTAGACACCGCCAGCCGCCAGCTCCCCCGCGCCGCTGCTGTCGAACGAAGACCACCCGCCGCTCGACAAGCCACAGAAGCCGAATGCGACCCCGAGCTGCGGCCCGACAGGGTACCGGGAGCCGGTGAACCACAGCTCCCAGGGCCGGTCCGGCCTGCCGGGGCGGGGCCCGGTCGGCGGTGAGGAGGCCTCGGCGGCCGACCTGGGACGCGATGGTGGTCGGCATCTGCGGTGTCGCACTTGCGACGGCCCGGGCCTGGCCTGCTGGAGTGAGGCCGGACCGATGTGCTGGCCGGTGGTCAGCTGTGCTGGCGGCGGCCGGCCCTCTGGGGCCCACCGTGGGAAGCGGTCTTGGCTACAGGCGCCGTTGGCTCGGCCTCGGCCTCCTGGTCGCGGTTGTCGTCCTCGTCGGCCTCGTTCTCGACAGGCTTGTCCTCATCGGACTGATCCTCGCCGTCGGGATCCAGGCCGGGAGGGAGCTCAGCGACCCCAGGGTCCTGGCCGACCGCCGCCCAGGAATCCTCGACATCGTCACGTCGTCCGGCTGCGCCGTGCCGGCGGTGGGGTGCGTCGGCGATGTCGGCGGGGCAGGTCCTGGTGGTGGCAGCCGGTCGGGAATTCGCGTGTCCTCTGGTCGAGGCCGTGCGAGCATCGGCGCGTGACCGACGATAGCGAGTTGTTCGCCGCCGACCTGATCGGGCGGCGACTGCTGAAGGTGACCACGGCTTGGCAGCACTACGCTGACGGCAGTCCGTCGCTGGTGCACCTGTGGCTTCACCTGGAGGGTCTGGGCCCCGTGCTGTTCCACACGCCCTCGACCGGCGTGTCTCTGCGGGCCGACCAGCCGCACGGACCGTACTCGATGGCGGAGCACGGGAGCGTCTTCGTGACCGACGATTCACCGGAGGTTCCGGTGACCCGGTTCGTCGGACAAACGATCCGGTCGGTTCGGCAGATCAACTACAACGATGGCCGTAGCGCCTTCGCAGCCGGCCTCACGCTCCAGTTCCCCGGCGGCAGCATCCGCCTGCTCGGTCTCGTGGACGACCTCCTCATCGCCCACGACCAGCATCTGGGCGCTGTCGAGGCCCACCTGCACGAGGACGTGACCCTAGCGCGGGTGACGCAGACCTCCGGGGGATGCCCGTCGCAGTGGGACGCCTGGACGACCGCGGGGCAGTACCTGTACCTGCGCTACCGGCACGGCGAGGGGACCGTCGAGCAGCATCCGAGCGAGGATGTCGACACTTGGGACAGCGAGGAGTCGAGGCTCTGGAGCCGCTGGGACGACGGAACCAACGGCAGCCGGATCGAACTCGTCGACTTCCTCGCCATGGCCGGACTACGGCTGGCCCCAGACGCCGATATCCACGCCACAGCGCCGAATGACCCAAGATCCTGAGAACGATGGTCACGCACCCCAATCGCGACTACGCGATCACCGCGATGTACTCCGTGTCCGATGACGCCTGGCACCTTGAACTGGACCTCGTCCGGGAGCACCGGGCCGTGGTGACCGCGGTCATCCCCGACGAGGACCCGGCACGCGAGCCGACGGTGTACTTCGATCCCCAAGGACGGCACCTGGACATTCCGTGCGAGGTCATGCGCTCGTTCATGGACCAGGTCGCCGATGAGATCCGGTCGTCCCGCGCCTGGATGCGGCTGCGGCCCGAGCTGGTAGAGGTCATCCTCCGCCTGCGCCAGGAGTATCTGGGCGCCATCGAGAATGCCGACTTTCCCGACGTCCTCGCGGAGCTGCGCGCCGCTGTCCCCGAGGCCGACCTCGCGGTCGGTCACGGACGCGGCGGTGACCATCACGGCCAGCAGCAACCGGAGGGTGTCCACGACGATGTGCCTCTTGCGGCCGTTGTCTTGAGCCCGTTTTGGCCTGTCCCTCATGTGTGAACCTGGTCGCCTGGCCGGTAGGGCGGTCGAACACGGCAAGGGTGTCGGCCCAGTCACAGGCGTGGTGGGCGGCGCGGTCATTGATGTAGCAGGCCGCGCCAACTTGGTGTCGGTGACCAGGATCGGACCGCCGACCACGGTGTTACTACGCGAGCTCGGGATCCGGGTCAACGAACGCCGGCGGGCCCGAGCACCAGGTGACTCACTCGGCGATCGCTCTGTCGCAGCCTGCTGACATGATCGCTCGAACAGCACGAACGAAGGGACAGGCATGGACCTGACGGTAAAAGAGGCGGCACGGCGGATCGCGGCGGAGGTCGTCGCGCAGGCGCCGGAAGGCTGGGCGAAGTGCGTGCTGCGAGGGCACGCGAGCCGCTCCGGCGTCGGCCTGTCCGGCGGCGGGTACGTGGTGCCGAGCCGTCCGGGCTCCTTCTTCCGAGTGCCGTTTCCGCAGCAATGCCTCGCCTCGCTGGCGTCCCGGTTCCGGGACAGCCACGGCTGGGAGGCCATTGCCCTGGAGGTGATCTGCCGCCCGTCCGGCGCCTTCGAGCTCGTGGTCTTCCAAGACATGCTGGAGCCCGGGGGCGGCACCGAGGACGGCTGGACCCTCACCCTCGACCCCGACTTCCAACCGTCCGAACCGGGCTCGGCCGACGGCTCGGAACCGTCCGAGATGCGCCAGGCCGAGGACCCCGCAGAGGCGGTCGAACGCCTGCGGGCCATACTCCGCCAGCACGCCGAACGCTCCGGCGCGGAACCGCAGATGCCGGCACCCGTCACCGAGGAGCAGCTCGCCGCCGCCGAGCGTCGCCTCGGACGGGCACTGCCCGCGGACTTGCGGGCGCTGTACCTGGAGGCCGACGGGGACGGCGACAGCGTGGCGCTGAACGGGTACGCCTGGGTGCCACTCGACGCAGCCCTGGCCCAGCGCGACGACTACGTCGGCGTCCCGACCTGGTTCGGCTGGCAGCTCGGCTGGAACCAGGTCGTCTTCGACGCCGACCCGCCGAACACGGTACGCCGCTGCTCGGGCCATCCGGGTTGGCTTCCGTTCGCCACCTGGTTCGACGGCAACTTCTTCGCCGTCGACCTCGCACCGGCCCCGGACGGCCGCCTGGGCCAGGTGATCGAGGTCGGCCGCGATTTCAACGAAGGCCCCCGCTACGTGGCTTCCTCCGTCACCGCCTGGCTCGGCCAGGCCCTGGGACAGCCCGACCCGTACGCCCCACAGGAGTCCGGGAACAACTCGCGCCAGCTGGTGGTCTCAGCCTTGGACGAGCGGCTCACACCAGGCGTCCAGGCGATCCACCTCAATGACGCCCCCTCGCCCGTCGGCCTCGTCCCGCTGTGCGCCACCCCGCACCTGCGGCGCCTGCACCTCAACCGATGCGCCACCACCGACCTGTCCCCCCTGGCAGCACTCCCCATCGAGGACCTGGCCATCGACCTCACCTCCGAGGCCGACCTCACCCCGCTTACCGGCCACCCGCACCTCGCCTCCCTCGCCATCGGCTCCCAGACCCCGATCGACCTCGCACCGCTGCGCACCCTCCCCGCGCTGCGCTCCCTCGACCTGTCCCGCTGCGCCGCCGCGGACTTGGGGTTGCTGGCCGACCTCCCGGGCCTGCGCTACCTCGCCCTCTCCGAGACCCAGTGGACAGCCCTGATCGCCGCCGGCCGCCTTCCCGTCCATCTTGCCGCCGCTCGCCTGGCCGGAGCCCCGCCCCTCACCGCCGCCCTCGACCTGCTCTCTGCCCTCGGCGTCGACACCTCCAGCGCCTACCGCCTCTCCGGCACCGTCGCCGAACAGCAGGCCGCCACCGGCTGACCAACAGCGGCGCTCACGCGTGGTGGACGGCGCTCCGGTGGACCAGCTCTCGATCAGGAGAGTTGGTCCACGGGAGTGCCGCCGTTTCGTGCCGAGCTCAACGGTGCTGGGACCGGAGGGTCAGCCGTACATGATGTCGGAGGCGCAGCGAGCGCCACTGCTGCCGGGGAAGGTGGTGCCGAGGCAGATCCAGAGCCTCACCGAGGTGACACCGGGGTTCGTGGATTCCCACAGGTCTAACGGTGTTCCTCCCGGTGTGGCGGTGGTGTCGGTCGCGAGCGGGCCGTTGGTGATTCCCGAGGCGGTCACGTACGCGCGCGCCGCCACACCGTCGGCCGCGTAGTCCTGGACGTAGTGGGTGTACCTGTCGTCCAGGTAGGCGGACGAGGCGGCTATGCAGAACTGCCCGTGGACGTTGCCGCCCCAGTTGCCGGCGGAGTTCATGACGCTGGCGTCCAGAGTCTTGCAGGTGGCTGCGTTGGCCTGTGCGGGGGTTGTGAGTCCGAGGCCCGTGAAGGCCAGGACCGACGCTGCCATCGTGACGAGGGACCGTCGGGTGTGGGGAGCCATGACTTTGAGCATGTGCGCTACCTCCATGCCGAGGCTGATTGTCGAGTACCGGGTCGAGGGGCACCTGTGGAGCGGCGCGGCTGCCGGCCGGAGGTGGCGTCTGCCACCCTCAGTGAGGCTCGTTGTGCCGTGGTTCTGCGTCGGAGTTCTGTGTCCAGGCCAGTCAGGTCAGCCGCTGAAGATCCCAGGTGAAGGGGCCGAGCTGCGTGCACCTGGCGATGAAGCCGTGTGACTCCAGGTTCGTGCGTGCGGCTTCGCACGTCCACGACCAGTCGTAGTAGGCGACGTGCGTCCAGCCCAGAGCGCCAGCGGGAGACGGGGCGGCGTCAGTGGACTTCTCCCATGTCCGGGTGGGGCTCACCTGAGCCTCGGCGACCGGCGACGCCTGGACGGCGGGCGCGGCGATGCCGCCGCCCAGGAGTACGGCCCCCAGCGCGAGGCCGGTGAGTGCGATACGTGTACGCATGGTTTCTCCCGTTCTGCTGCCAGTTTCTCCGGGCGCGCCGAGGATCTAATCGACTGCCCCCGGCGCGGAGATCCTCCCGCTCGGCTGCGGCAAGCGCCCGACAGCTGCGGGGAGTTCCCGGTGTCCTACTGGAACGAGTATGTCGAGGAGGCGTCAGGGAGTCGTTGTCACGGCCTGCACGATACTTGTCCGTTCTCGCCGAGCGCCGCCGTGGTGAAGGTTCCGGTATTCGCCGGGAGGAAGGCCGTATGCGGCGCGAAAGGTGCGGCTGAAGTTGGCGGCGCTGGTGAAGCCCCACCTGGCCGCGATGGCATGAACGGGGCGGGAGTGCAGCTGGGGATCGGCCATATCGTGTCGGCAGCGTTCCAGCCTGCACCTGCGGATCCAGTCGGCGACCGTAAGCCCCTGGTCCTGGAAGATCTTGTAGAGCTGACGCGTGGAGATCCCGTGAGCCGCGGCGATGGTGCCGGGCGAGAGGGCGGGATCACCGAGCCGCTGCCGGATGAATTCGTGGATCTGCGTCTGCAGCGCCCGCCGGTGCGTCTCCGGCGGCAGCGCGTCGACGGTCTCCAGCTCGTGGGCGCACAGGGCCGCGAACAGGTCCGCCGTGATGGTCGCCAGGCGGGCGGCGTCGGCTGCCGTCCATTGGGGGGCGTTCCTGGTCAACTCCGCCAGGTGGCGCGAAAGCAGTGCGCCGAGTCCTCCCCCCTGCGGCAGTCCCACCGCGAGGAGGGGGTTGAGCGTCTGCGACCTGATGGGAAGCAACTCCCTCGGGACTTGCAGGATCACGCAGCCGGCGACCGCGTCGTGCTCGGCAGTCGCCCAAGCCGTGAAAGGTCGCGAGGTGTCGTAGATGACCTGGCCCTGCGAGGCGAGCACGACTTCGCGGCCGTTCTGGGCGATCCCGATCCGCCCGTGCTGGTGGACCACGAAGTAGAGCACCCCGGGATCGGACTGCCGTATCAGTTTGGGAGTCCGAAGCACGTTCAGAGGGCTGTAGGTGAGTGTGGAGACCTGCACGGGTCCAAGGTCCAGCACACGCACCGCGCCCTGGAAGTCGTCCTGGTGGTCGGTGCGGATCAACGTCGGTAGATGGGATTGGGTGCCGAATTCGTACCAGCTCGCCCAACGGTCCGCCTTAGGAAGGTCATCGGTACTGAATGCGCTCTCGATCACCGCCACCCCGTTCGATCATCCCGTTCTTCGTCGCCGCTCTCCCGACGGCGGGCGCGCACCTGCCGGCTTCAAGCATGTTTAGGCCCTTGGAGCGGCCACAAGGCATCAGGCCAAGATGCCCTGAAGTAACTCCCCCGCGGCCAGATCGGGGCGCAGCGCGCGCGTATTCCACGCACGACACCCGGCCAGGGGCTTCAGGTGCGCTGGAGGAAGCCGAAATAGGGGGCGCCGCATCGTCCGCACTGAAAGCAGCCGCCCCCTCCTCCCTGGTTCGACACACGACGCCTTGTAGACGCCGCCACCATGACGAACCCCCAGCCCTGACCGGAACCGGCGCCGTCCGGATCAAGAACAGAGGCGTCGCGGGCGATCGGTCGAGCGCCGCCAGGACGTCGTCCTGCTCGGTGGTCGGGGTGATGACATTGTCGGACACGGGGTTCCCTCCGCAGGGGTAGTCGGGAAGGCCGGGCAGCGCGGCGGCCCGGGTCGCGGGGTGGGGGAGGAGCCGGGCGATCTCGTCCTGGTGGCGGGGCAGACCGAGGACGCCCGGGAGCATGCCCACGTCGTCCTCGCCGCAGGCACGGAGGGCAGCCACCACGGCCGCGTCGGCGTCCTGCCGGGTCGAGGTTGAGGAGTAGTCGAGAGACTCGGCAGCGACCAGCACGGTGACCGGGTTGGCGGTGTCGGTCGGCATCAACCGACGGTCGCCTTCGGGGCGAGGAACCGCGTGTCACAGAGGGTCAGGGTGTAGAAGTCCAGCACCTGGAGGAGCGGCTCGCCGATACACCCGACGGGTCGTCCGGGTCGGAGACAAAGGCGTGCGGCGGGGCGACCAGGTGCAAGTGCACCGCGAGGCGGCGGGCGGGGACGTCGTCGGGGTCGACGCCATTCGGGAGCTCCCAGACCTGTCCGGGCGCGGCCAGGACGAGCGTGTCGCCGTCGGTGGCGCGCCCGGACGCCAGGCACAGGGCGAGGTTCTCGGGCAGCAGGTCGTCGTGCTGGAGGGGTGGTGGCGATGGTGCGGAGGACGGAGGCGCCCAGGGCCGGGAGAATCAGGTCGAGCGGCACGGCCTGGTCGCGGTGGTCGGTGCTCATTCTGCGGTCTGGTCTCCCTCGGGTTCGAGCTCGGGGCGGTGCGGGTGGTGGGTGCAGGGCGGCGAGGAACTGGACACAGTGCTCGGCGGCGAGCGGGTCGGCGACCGGGGTCGCAGTCAGCGCGGCGGTGCAGCGGCGAGCCGGTCCTCTCGGAGGGTGTAGGCAGCGGTGAACGCGCAGTGCGGCCGGTGGTGCTGGTCAGAAGCGCGGGCCTGTCGGGTCTCGGGAATCGGCGCGTGGGCGCCCGCGCTGGCGTGTCGTCTCTCTTCCTGGAACGCAGAAGGGCCCGGTCTTCTCCGGGGCGGGTCCCCCGATCCGCCGTATCCGTCCACTTGCGAATCGCAGAGCTGGCCCTGCCGCAAAACGGGCTCAGTCGCCCGAGGAGCGTTCCGCGAGGGCGAGGGCGAGGGTGAGCAGGTGGTGCAGGTGGGTGTTGCCGGTGCGGCGGGCCTCGAGAACCGCGCTACGAAGGTTCGTGGTCGCGGCGAGGCGAAGGCCGGTCAGGGGGCGCTGTAGGACAGCGCCGGCGTGGTCGAGGTCGTGCAGCCGGCTGTGCCAGTCGACGTCACGGCGCCGGAGGGGCTCACTGGCGGCCAGTTGTCCCGCGTAGGCGACGTACCGGCCGTCGGGGGAGGTGGTGATGAGGGTGAGGTGTTCGGCGCCCGTGAGGGCGGGTGGGGCCGGCCTTGGAGTCAGGGCGTCGGGGTCGAGGAAGTGGACGCGTCCCTCGCCGGGGGCCTTGCCGCCGACGACGTCCCACTCCGGTACCGAGAACAGGTGCCGCATACGCGGCGTGTCCCGTTCGACGAGGGACCGCATACGATCGCCGCCGAGCTGCCAGAGGGTCAGCCCGCCCCCTTGACCGGAAGTGAGCAGCCGGTCGTGGCCGACGAAGGCCACGTCGGCGATCCCGTCGGGATGTGCCGGTCCGCCGACGGCCAGGGCACTGCCGAGGAGTGCGTCGGTGGCGACCATGACGTGGCCGTCGCAGAGCACCAGCCGGATCCCGTCGGGGTCCACGGCGATCAGAGTGCCCTTGGACAGTCCCCAGACGCCGAGGCCGACCTGCCGAAGGTCGTCCGACGAGCCGAGGCCCTGGTCGACCAGGGCGGCCGGGAAGAGAAGCAGGCCGGCCACGTAGCCGAAGAGCATCGTGGCGACCCTGGCACCGGCCACCGCGTCCCCTCGCACGAGGATCGTGGTGCCGTGATCGGTGTGGCGGACGAGTTCGAACGCCCCGTCACCACGGTGGTCGGGTGACCTGGTGGCGATGACGGTCGAGGCGTCGACACAGGTGATCGACCTGTGGTCAGCCGGGCCCGAGTACAGGGTGGTCCGGGTGCCGGTACGCAGGTCGAGGGTCTCGATCGTCTCCCAGCGGTCATCGGTGATCGTGGCGACCGCCAGGGCGTCACGGGCATGGGCGAAGGAGATGTAGTCCTCGTTGAAGACGTCCAGCTCGGGTGGGAGCCGGGTGGTCGCGCCCTCGGCGGCCTCGGCGACCAGGGCGGCGGTGCGGCGGGCGGGGAGTGAGCGGAGGGCCTCCAGCAGCGCGCGGTCGACCCTGTCCGCGGGGTGCCAGCGACGCACCGGGATGCGGCGGGCGAGCCGCGCGGCATCGGCCAGCGAGCAACGACAGACGGCCTCCCAGTACAGCGGCCAGTCCTGGCGGCGGGCGAGCTGTTCTGCCACGCGGAGCACGCTCTCGCGGGTGGCGGGCGGTTCGGCGGCGCGGCCCCAGCCCGAGACTTCGACGGTGGCGCCGGACCTCGGCACGCGGTCCTTGAGCCGGACCTTTGGGGAGCGTGCACGGGCTTCGGGATCCTCAGGTCGTCCGGCGGCCCGCAGAGCGTTGTTCTGCCCGTGCAGGGCGGCGACCAGGCCCATCTCGTGTTCGGCGGGACGGGCGGCGGCGAGCTGTCTCCAGAGCGCGACGGACTCCGCGCCGACGTCCAGGGCCGCGTCGTGGCGGCCGACGGCCGTGAGGCTCTCCCGGAGCAGACCGAGCGCGAGAGCGAGCTGCTTCCGGTACGTCAGGGGATTGTCGCCGGCCAGTCGGCGGTAGAGGCCGATGGACTCCGTGATGGCGGCGACCGCCTCCTCGTGCCGTGCGGCGCGGGCGAGTTGGGTGCGCAGGTTGAGCAGGGCGATGGCGAGGTCAGGCCGGTGGCCCACGGGGTCGGCGTCGGCCAGTTCGCGCCAGACCCGGACGGCTTCGAAAGCCGTCGCGATACCGTCACCAGGCATGGGGGCGGAGCCTCCCGCCTCGACGGACGAAGTCCGCCCGGCGATAGTGCCGGCGTCGGCCCGTACGGTCAGTGCTGCGGCATTGGTCAGGGCCACGGCGAGGCCGGCACGGAAGCGCGGGTCGTCGGCCTCCCGTCGGCGGTAGTGCTCGATCGCCTCCTGGTTGGCCCGGTACGCCTCGGTCCACCGCCCGGTGCGTTCCAGGTGCGCGGCAAGGTTGGCCAGGGCGGTCGCCAGGTCGAGGTCGTACCGCGGCTGGTCGCGCCCATGGAGGCGACGGAAGATCCCCACCACCCGTTCCTGGGCGGCAGCAGCATCGGCGTTACGCCCCATCTCCATGAGCCGGCTGGCGTAGTTCGTCAGGGACTTCCCGACGTCGGCCTCATACATCTCCGGCTGCTCGACGGCCAGGCGTTCGAAGGCACGGACCGCCCGCAGCGCGGCCCGGACCGCCTCCTCATGGCGACCGAGGAGGCCCAGGTCACTACCGTGGTTGACCAGGAGACCTGCCATCGCGCCCGGACCATCGGCGACATCCAGCCGGAGTTCCAGCAGGCGGATCCGCAGGACCGCGGCGGCCACCACGAGGTCGGGCGGGATCGGGTCAGGCAAACGGTCGAGCACCTCGCCCAGCAACTCATCAGCGATGGACGGCAACTCGGCGAGCGCCAGCAGAGCGGGCGCACCGGCGGCCACGGCCAGGTCCGGATTCTCGTCCAGCAGCGGGAACAGGCATCGCGGGCCGACGTGCGGCCAGCGTTCGGCCGCCGCCGCGAGCGTGGTGACAGCCCGGATGGGCCGGTCGTCGTGACGGGCCGTCACAGCAGCGGCTTCCGGCGCCCAACGCTGCGCCGGGTACTCGGCGCGGTGGCCCGGCAGGGTCAGGGCGACGAAGTCCTCGGCGAGGCGATCGGGGTAAAGCGGTTCGAGGACGGTGACGCGCGCCGGATCGGGCGGCGGATAGCAGACCGCGTGGTCCGCGAGGACCTCGGCGGTGGGGTGCCCCAGACGCAACGCGTCGACAAGTACGGTCCCGGAGTCGAGAGACCGGGAGCCGCCGAGAGCGGCCGTGAAGACGGCCCGGTTCATCGCGGCGGGCGGGGTGGCGATCCGGCCGTGCCGCCTCTCCCGATGCAGGCGTGCCCAGTTCAGCTGCTCCCGGTCCAGCAGATAGAGGGCCAGCCCGGCGGTGCCCGGCAGCACGGGTTCCGCGGCCAGGTCGAACGCGTCGCCGGCGGCAACCGCGGAGGCGCGGGCCACCATGGGAACGGGCGCCGGCGGAGTACGACCAGTGGCGTGCGCGTCCACGGCGACCAGGGCAGCCATGTGCACGGCCAACACCAAGCCGAACTCGGGGTGCTCCAGCTCGGCTGGGCCGGAGGGCGGCGGAATCCCATATCGGGCGGCGAAGCCCTCGAGAGCCGCACGGTACATGGTGTGGCGTCCCTCCGGGTCTGCGGCGGCGCTGTCAGCGGACCCGCCGTTCCCGGGCCCGTCCGCCGCAAGCGGCGGTAGCAGGTACTGCGAGACCGAAACCTGCTCGTTCGCCAGCGAAGCCCGCAACGCGGGCCAGGCGTCCGTACCGCGGGCGAGCAGCAGGATCCGCACGGGCAGGTCGGTGCGGTGAACCAGTGCGTTACTGAACAGCCAGGTCAGAGACGACAACGGCCACCGGTCGGCGTAGTCGACCAGGAGCAGCAACCCGGCGCTACCGTCCGGGCGCAGATCCTGGCTGCCGGGCGGCGGAAGGACACCGCCCGGGCCCTCGGCCGCCGTGACCACCGTCCACCCGGCCGCCGTCAGCGTGCTGGCGAGCTCCTGCGCCAGCCTCGTCTTGCCCTGCCCACCGGGGCCATGCAACCACCGAGCGGCCCGGCGCGGCCCCCGGGCGCACCACCCTCCCAGCTCCCGCAGCTCCTGCTCCCGCCCAGTGAACCCGACCACGGCGAACCGGGCATTAAGCATCCGGCTCGGCTGCTCACGCAGCCAGTCGTCGTCGAGCCCGGCCGGCGGCCGCCACCGTTCCAGAATGTACAGAGGCGTGCCGTCCCCAAACACATGAATGTCGGCACCGATCACCCCATACGCGAACCCGCCAGTGGCGGTGACGTACTGGGAACTCAACCGCGCCCACCCGGCTCCTGATGGACAATCACGTCGCCACCCTGAGCGGCGAACACCTGCGCGTGATCGTGAGCGGCAACGTGCATCACCCACCGCTGCTCGTCCTCGGGCAGTGAACCCCGCATCCGCTCGGTGAGCTCGGTCAGCTCACCCGCGAGTTCCGGGTGCGCGCCCAGCAGCTCCCGCAACCTCAGCTGCCAGCCCGGCAGCAGACTACGCCGGGCCGCCGCCGCATCGTCGGCCCGCGCCACGAGCGCGGCGTCGCCGTCCAGCTGCGCCGCGACCAGCGCGATCTGGTCGCCGGCGGCTGGCATGGCCTCCGGCCCGCCGCCCTCCGGCACCGTACTGTCATCAGGCTGCGCCACTGTGCCGTCCCTCGAGCCGGTGCGGGCACGCCCGAAGAGGCTCAGCACACCGGTCCGGGTGGCCTGCCAGGCATCCGTGGCCATCGCCCCGACCAGAGCGGTCGATCCTGCGGTGGCCAGCGCCACCAGTGATTCCGCCAGCATGCCCCCGCCGATCCACCGTATCCGTCCTTCCGGCTTCTATGCTGCCACCGATTCCGTTACAGGGAGCCACAGTTGCGCGACTTCGGCAGGCTTTCCCTCGTCTGCTGGCACTCCGACAGCGTGTCGAGGAAGAAGTAGTGGCCGAACCAGCCGGGCAAGGGCTTCTTACCCCAGAAACGCGAAGGGGCCTGTCTTCCCCGGTGTCGACACCGGGGAAGACAGGCCCCCTTCACTGTGAGGGGGTCAGGCCGAGACGGGGACACCCGCGTGGTCGAGGCCGATTGCGTGGCTGACGGTGGCGAAGGTGGCGGCCCAGTCTCCGGCGTGGTGGACGGCGCGGTCATCCACGTACGCGGCCGCGCCGAGCTTGGTGTTGGTGACCAGGATCGGGCCGCCTACCGCGGTGTAGTACGCCCTGTCCGGCGACGGGTCGACGAACGCCTCCAGGCCCGAGTACCAGGTGACCCAGTCGGCGATTTCCGGCAGCCACATGGAGGCCCGCGCCGTGTAGACGAACACCGCCCTGTGCTCAGCGAGCGTGCGCAGTGCGTCGATGGCGCCGGGCTGGGGCAGGCCGATGCGGCCGCCGAGCCAGGGGCCGGGTTGAGTGAGTGTGCCGTCCAGGTCCAAGGCCGACGGCCTGGCTCGCGGGGCTGTCGGGGCTGGGGGCGATGACGGAGCGGGTCACGTGGGTCCTCCAGGGCTGCGGGGCGGTTCGAGGGGGAGCGCCCCGGCCCGGTCCGCTGGAGCGGGCCGGGCCGGGGCGCTGGCGGGTCGTCGGGCGCAGCGGGGTTAGAAGGGGGGCTCGTCGGAGTAGCAGCCCACGAAGAGGACCGCGTGCGCCTCGCGGGCCTCGGGGTTCTGGTCGTCCTCGTCGTCCAGGTCGCTGTGGTCGTGCGGCTCGTCGTCGCCGTGCTGGTCGTCGTCGCGGTAGTGCTCGTCTTCGTCGTGGTCGGTCTCCGGGTCGAGGGTGCCGGCCTCGGCGAGGCGGTCGAGGAGGGTGACGATCTCGGCGAGGGTGTGGACCTCGATCGGGCGCTCGCCGTCGGCGACCAGGTAGTAGGTGCGGGCGCCGCCGTCGTAGCGGTCGGTGGGGGCGGGCAGGCACAGCAGGTGGGCGTCGCCGGTCAGCTCGCACCTGGCGCTGCCGTCGCTCGCGCCCTCCCAGTTGGCGGCCTGGGTGAGGCTGCCGGAGCCGTGGTCGAGGCTGTGGGCGCGGGTGGCGGCACGGTGTGCGGCGTCGGCGGCGGCTTCGGTGGTGAGCTGCTCCGGCGAGGGGACCGTGGCCGGGGTGGTGGTTGCGGTGGCGGTGTAGCCGTAGGCGGGCAGGCCGAGGCGGCCGCGCAGGGGGCGGCGCAGGGGGCGGCGCAGCAGGGTGGTGGCCTGGTCGGCGAGGCAGAGGGCGAGGGCGCCGGCGGCCGCGGTGAGGGTGAGGCGGGTCTCGATGGGGCGGGCGGCCAGGGCGCGGTAGGCGGCGAGGCCGGCGGCGGCTCCGGCCACGACGGTGGCGGCGTTGTCGGCGGTGTCCAGGGCGGTGGCGAGCAGGCGGGTGCGGGCGGTCTCGGTCATCTCGGGGGTGTCCTTCCGGGGTGGTGTGCGGGTGCGGGGTGGTCAGATCCAGGCGCCGGTGGGGTCGTCGCTGAACGCCTCGGGGGCGGTCACCGTCGGGGCCGGGGTCGACTGGTTGAGGAGGGCCAGGAGGAGGTCGGCGACCTGGAGGATGCCGACACGGATCCACGGCTGCGGGCAGCAGTCGTACAGGCCGTCGACGCCGGGGTGGATCGGGGCGCGGCCCCGGTGCTCCTGGTCGCAGGCCGCCGCGATGGCGGGCCGGTCGTCCAGGCGGACCAGGCGCCAGGTGCCGGGCAGCGGCCGGTCGGCGTGCCGCTCGATCTCGCGCCGGGCGGCGGCGCGCAGCGCGGGCAGGTCGGGGGAGGAGGTCATCTCGGGTGGCTCCGTGCTTGCGGTGCGGGGCTCGGCCGGGTGGCCGCGCCGCGCACCAGAGCGCCCCGCCCCCGGCCGTGTGCCGGTGGCAGGGCGCGCACTGGTGGGCAGCGTCAGGACCCGGAGAAGCGGTGCAGTCGGACCTCGTCGAACCCTTCACCGGCGAGCAGCTCGCGGGCGGAGCGGACCATGCGGTGCTGCCAGCGCACGACGTCCTCCGGCACCCGCCGCTCGGCCGGCCGCTGCGCGTTCCTCGCCAGACACACCGAAAGTGGCACGTCCACCCACGTCGCCACCACACGGCGGCCGTGCTGGTGGCCGAGCTCAACCAGCTGCGCCCTGTGATGTGCCTCTGCCGACGTGTTGTCCACCCAGGTCGTCAGGCCACGTCGCAGCCTCATGGCCAGGATCTGGTTCTGCAGCAGGACGGCCTCCGTCGGTGGCTGGTGTGCGGCTCTGCGCCGCTTCGCCCCCGGGCCGGGGTGGGCATCGGGGGCGAAGCGGCGCAGAGCCGGGTGAGGGCACGGGCTGGTGGGTCAGGCCAGTTGATCGGCGGCGGCGGCGACCAGGCGCTCGCCGGCGTCGGCGGCCTCGGTGCGGGCCCGGTCGAGGGCTGTGTGGTCGGTTGCGCCGCGCAGGGCGTGGGTGGCGCGGGCGGCGTCCTGGGCGAGGGCGGGGGCGAGGATGGCGAGGGTGACCAGCGGGGCGGTGATGTCGGCGCGGGTGCGGTGGCTCTCGCTGCGCGCCTCGGCGTACACCGCGTCGTCGGCGCCGGCCAGGCGCAGCCGCTCGCGGGCCCACATGGCGCGGCGGTGCGCGGCGAGGGCGGTCACTAGGGCGGTGACGGCCTGGACGAGTTCGCGGCGCCGTTCCTGCTCGGTGCGCTCGGTCCGCTCGGCGCGGGCGGACCGGTGCTGGAGCGCGGTGACGGTCAGGGTGCCGGCGAGCGTGCCGACGACGCCGACCAGGGCGATGACGAGTTCAGCGGCCATCAGGACGACTCGCTCGGCCGGGCGGCGCGGCGGGGGTCGATGCCGGTGAGCGCCTCGGGGCGACGGGACCAGCGCACGTAGTCGACGGAGCTCGCCGCGTAGGTGGTGGTCATCATGCTGCCGGAGCGGTCGATCGCGTCGTGCAGGCTGTCCAGGCGCTGCCAGGCCAGGCGCAGCTGGTCGAGCAGCCAGGTGCGGTCTTCGCCGGTGAGCTGCGGGGCGGCGGCGACGGCGTCCAGGCGGCCGCGGTCCTGGACGCCGGCCGCGAGGAAGGCGTCGATCCGGCGGGCCTCCTCGGCGGTGAGCTTGTCGGCGAGACGCCGGGCCTCCTCGACACCGGGGTCGTCGTAGCAGGTGGCGAAGGATCGCTCGGAGAGCGCGAAGCGGGCCAGCGCCCAGTCGGTCGCGCCCTCCTCGATGCTGTCCTGGCGCCAGGTTCGCCCCGGGCGGGCGAACGGCGCGTGGACGGCCGGGGCGGCCGAGCGGGTGGCGTCGGTGGTCGGGGTGGTTTCGGTGGTCACGGCAGGTACCTCCGGGGTCGGGTCCGGCCCGGGTGGCCGCGCCGCGCACCACCACGCCCGCCGCTCCGGCCTGGCTGGCCGGAGGGGGCGGAGGTGGTGGTGGGCAGCGTCGGTGCCCGGAACGGCGGTCAGTCGAGCCCGGCGCGCAGCTCGTCGGCGCGGGCCTGGGCGCGGCGGGCCATCTCGGGGTTGGCGCTGGCGCCTCGGGCGGCGGCTTCGGTGAGGGTGCGGATGAGGGCCTGGCGGCTGGCCTGGTCCAGGGGCGGCATGGGCCGGCCGTCGCGCCGGGCGGCCCACCGGGCCGCGAGCGGTTCGAGGTCGGCCAGGTTCGCGCGGTACTGCGGCTCGGTGCTCTTGTTGGTGGGCATCGGGTGTCCTTCCGCTCAGGGGGAGTGCGGGCGGTCTCTCATTGGGTGGTCCGGCCGGGCGCCGGCGCCACGCACCACGGCGCCCGCGGTCCCGGCCTGGCTGGGCGGGACGGCGGGCGTGGTGGTGGGCAGTGTCAGAGCCCGGTGCGCAGGGTGTCGGCGCGGTCCTGGTAGATGCGGGCGAGGTGGGAGTGCTCGGTGCCGGCGGCGGCTTCCAGGTAGGCGCGGACCAGGTCGCGGGGACGGCCCTCGTAGTCGCCGGGCCGGGGCGGAGGGCAGATGGCGGGGGCGCCTTCGGCCCGGTCGGCGGTGTCCAGGTCGGTCAGGTCGATCGTGGTGTCGTAGTGGTCGGGGACCGGCTCGGTGGGCAGCGGGACGTAGGACGGCACGCGGCCGGCGGCGGCCAGGGAGCGGAGCAGCGTGGTCGCGCCGCGGCCGCCGCCGGGGTTGGCGGTCCACTCCCAGGCGGTGATCGTCAGGCCGGGGACCGGGAGGTGCTGGGCGATGACGGTGAGGGTGTCGTAGCGCAGCCGAAGGTCGGGGGTGTGGCGTTCGACGGCGTCGACGATGTCGGTGTGGGCGTGTCTGCGGGTCGGGCCGTAGGGGTGGGCGTCGAGCCAGGCGGCGGCCCGCCGGAGGACGTGGGCCAGGGCGGCGGGGTCGGTGGTGGGGGCGGGGGCCAGGCGGCGCAGGGCGGCGGCGGTGGTGAGGAGCTGGCGGTCGGTGGGGTGGCGGGGGTCGGCTCCGTGGTCGGCGAGGGCCTGGCGGGCCTGGCGGAGGAGTTCGTCCTGCAGGGGTGCGCTGCCGCGCGCGGCCAGGCAGGTCTCGGCGCCGAGCGAGGTGTGCAGGGCGCGCTCCAGGATCCCGGCGGTGATGTGCGGGTGCATCGGTGGGTGGTCCTTCCGGTCGGTGGCGGCCGGGCGGCCGCGCCGCTCGCCACAGCGCCCCGCCGTCCGGCCTGGGTGGCCGGAGGGCGGGGGGCGGTGGCGGGCAGCGTCAGTGCCCGGCGGGCCGGGGGGTGCGGACTCGGAGGTGGCGTGGACGGCCACGCCGCCCCAAGGGCCTCGGCGGTGGCGGTCACGGTGACGTCGCCGCTCATGGAGGTGGCGGACACCTGGCCGGTGCCGCCGGCGTGGGCGCGGATGTCGCCGGACATCGTGTTCAGGCTCGCCCTGGTGCCGGTCCACTCGGCGCGGACGTCACCGGACATCGTGTGGGCCTCGGCGGTGATGACCCGCTCCAGGCGGATGTCGCCGGACTGGGTGCGGGCGCGGGCGGCGGTGGCGGTGCCGATCTCGACGTCGCCGGACTGCGTGTCGGCGCGCACCTGGTCGACGAAGCTGGCGGGGGTGAGGACACGCACGTCGCCGGACAGGGTGGTCGCCGTGACGGATGCCAGGCCGCCGTGGGTGGTCACGTCCGCGGAGTGGGTGCGGACGGTCAGCGCGCTGCGCTCGGGAACGCGGGCGGTGATGACAACGGGGGCGGGGCCCTGGACGACGGTGCCGCCCTGGCCGCCGATCACCCGGCCGCCGACGATGCTCACGTCGCCGCCGCTGATGACCATGCCGGTGACCGAGCCGTGCACGGTGCCGGCGCTCTGCACCACCACCGCGCCGCCGCGGCCGCTGATGCGGACGACGGTGGTGGCACCGGTGCTGCCCTAGCCCTCGACGCGGACGGTGAGGGTGCCGCCCTGGTCGTTGAGCCGGGCCTGGTGGACGGCATCGGCGGACTCGCCGGTCCCCGGCGGCCTGGGTGGCCGGGGCGGCGGGGCGCGGTGGTGGGCAGCGTCAGTGCCCGGAGGTCAGTGGACGGCGCTCCAGATGATCAGCAGGAGCACGCCGACGGTGATGAGGACGGCTTTCGGCGAGATGCTGGTCGAGGCCTGAAGGCGCCGTATCTCGGCATGGATGGCGTCGCACTCGGCCTGGATGCCGGCGTGGGCGTGGCTGCCGGGGGTGAGGCCAGCCAGGATCGCGGAGCGGTGGTGGAGCTTCTCGTAGAGGGCGGCGATCTGTGCGTCGCGGGATACGGCCAGGGCCACGGCGGGTGCCTTCCGGTAGACGGTGCTCGGCGGGTGGGGCGGTGTCGACGGTTGGGGCGGTGCGGCCGGGGCCGGCGCGGTGGGCGCCGGCCCCGGCGGTGCGGTCGGTCAGGTGAGGCTGCGGGCGTCGGTCAGGCCCTCGATGCGGTGGGCCTGTCCGTGGATGCGCTGCGCGAGGACGGTGAGCCGCTCGGTGTCGCTGGTGCTGACCCCTCGGGCGAGGCCGGCGACGATCCGGTCGGCGTCGGCGCGCAGCTGGGCGACGTCGGCGGCCAGGGCCTGGGTGCGCTGGGCAATGAGGTCGGCGAGCCGGACGGGGTGGGGGAGGGCGGGTTCGTGCACGGGTGCGGCTGCTCCTAGTGGTCGGCGTCGGGCGGGGTCAGCGCTGGTCGAAGGGCCCGCTGGGGGCGGGGACGGCTGGCCGGGCCCGGGTGACCGTCTTGGGCTCGGGGGCCTGAATGGTGATCTGCGGCTGAACCTCGGTGCGGTTGATGACAGTGGGGCGCAGCGAGAAGCTGATGCCGCGCAGGGCGAACAGGCTGACGACGGCGAGGGCGGCGGCGGTGAGGCCGGTGTCGACGGGACGGCCGGCTTCCGGGGCCGCGTTCCACACCATGGCGAGCGTCGCGCAGGCCCAGGCCGACCACGCGAGACGCGCGACAGCGCCCTGGGTGAGGAAGGCGATCAGGCCGACGACCACGCCGACGGTCTTCCACGCGCCGTAGGCGGTGGCCTCGGTGAGCGTGGCGGGCAGGTGGGCGGCGAGGTAGGTGTGGATCGGGCCGGTGATCGCGGCGCGCAGGCCGTCACCGGCGCCGGGGATGTGCTCGGGCAGGTGGATCGCGCCCATCACGGCGGCGGCGCCGTTCAGCAGGATGCCGCCGATGGTGCCGAGCACCAGGACCGCGACGGTGATCCCGCCCAGGAATGTCAGGCCGCGCACCCACGACTCGGCGGTGGCGAAGTCGTCCAGCCCGCCCGCCAGCTCGCGGCGGCGCTGGTCGAGCCAGCCGCCCGGGGCGGTCAGGGCGCGGGCCCGGCGCCCGGCCGCCTCGCGGACGCTCGGGGACGACTGCGCCTCGGTGCTGACGGGCTCGCTGTGTTCGGTGTGCTGGTTCACGGGTGCTGCTCCTCGGTGGGGTGGTGCGGGTGTGCCGGCCCGCCCCGGCGGGTGCCGGGGCGGGCCGGGTGGTGCGGTGTCAGCCCTGGAGGCGGACCGGCATCAGCAGGTGCTCGTAGTCGCCGCCCGCGTCCTCGCCGGAGTGGCCGAGGACCAGGACGGGCTTGGTGGAGGAGGTGAGGTGGAAGCGGGCCTCGGGGGTGGTCAGGGCCTTGAGGCAGTCGGCGAGGTAGCCGGGGTTGAACGCGGCGTCGCTGCCCTGGGCCCGGTCGGTGAGCGAGCCGGTGGCGTGGCAGGGGATGCGGTCGGCGGCGCGGGCGTCGTCGCCGTCGCCGGCCTCGACGAGCAGCTGGTCGCCGTCGACGGCGAGGCGGATCGGGCGCTTGTCGGAGGCGACCAGGGCGACGCGCCGGATGGCGGCCAGCGCTTCCTCGACCGGGACGGTGACGGTCAGGTCCGCGTCGGCGGCGTGCGGGAACAGGGCGCGGCCCTTGGGGAACTCGCCCTCCAGGAGGCGGGTGCCGAGGGTGCGGCCCGGGGTGGAGAGGGTCAGCTGCCCGTCCGACCAGCCGACGCTGACGGGGTGTTCCCCGGCCAGCGCCTTGGCCGCCTCGGTGAGGAACTTGGCCGGCACCAGGACGGTGCGGGCGGCCGCGTCGAGTTCCTCGGCGGTCGGCCCGGTGTCCTCCTCGCCCTTCTTCCGGGCCTTCCTCGTCGGCTTGGCGGCCGGCAGGGTGCCGGTGGGGCTGACGGTGAGGTCGCGGACGGCGAAGCGGTAGCGGTCGGTGGCGGCGAGGGTGAGGATGCTGCCGTCCAGGACCATCTGCACGCCGGTGAGGACGGGCAGGGAGTCGTCGGTGCCGGCCGCGACGGCGGCCTGGGCGACCGCGTCGGCGAGCGCGTCGCCCTCCACCGTGAGGACGACGTCCGGCGCGGCCGGCAGGGCCGGGTACTCCTCGACGGGCAGGGTCGGCAGGGTGAACCGGGCACTGCCCGCGGTGAGGAGCAGACGGGCTCCGGAGAGTTCGAGGTCGACCTCGGCCGACTTCGGGAGCGTCTTGCAGATGTCGTTGAGCAGGCGGCCGGAGACCAGCGCGGTGCCGTCGTCGGCGATCTCAGCGTCGGCGCGGACGGTCGCGCACGCCTCGTAGTCGAACGCGGCCAGGTGGAGCCCGTCGGTGTCGGTGCGCAGCAGGATGCCGGCGAGGACCGGCACGGGGGGCCGGGCGGGCAGGGCGCGGGCGGCGTGGGCGACGGCGTCCGCGAACGGGCCGGCGAACAGGCGCAGCTTCATGGGCACTTCCTTCGGTGCGGTGGCGGGGCGGGTTCGGGGTTCGGTGGGACGGGCCGGGTGGGGCGCGGGTCAGTCCTCGTCCTCGTCGTCGTCCTCGTCCTCGTCGTCGTCCTCGTCCTCGTCGAGGGCGGCGGTGTACGCGGTGTAGAGCTGGAGGGCGCCGTCGTAGTCGGCGTCGGTCAGCGCGTCGCCGTCGACGGTGACCGGCGCGGAGTCGGGCAGAGAGTCGAGGCGGACGCGCAGCTCGCCGACCGTCAGGAGGACGGTGCGGGAGCTGCGCCACACGGTGGCCGGGGCCGCGGGCAGGCCCTGGCCGGGCACCGGCGGTGCGGTGCGGTCGGTGTGGAGGTGGACGGTGCCGTCGTAGCCGGTGTCGCGCAGCAGCTCGCCGTCGACCATCACCGGGGCGGGGTCGGGCAGGTCGGCCAGGCGGGCCAGCAGGTCGCCGGCGTCCAGGCGCCCGGTGCGCCAGGAGGCTTCGCGCAGCGGCCCGGTCGGGGCGGTGTACCGCTCTGCGGCGGCCTGGACGGTCTTGATGATGGCAGTGGCGGCGGCCGCCGCCACCTCGGCGGGGTTGGCGGGGTCCGCGGTCTGGGTCACGGTGACGCTCACGGGGTCCTCCGAACGGATCGGGGTGCGGCCGGTCGGCCGGTGGCGCCACCGGACGCGCCCCGCCGTCCCGGTGGGTCCGGGAGGGCGGGGCGCGGCTGGGGACGGGACCGGTCGGCCGGGCTCAGGAGTCCTGGGTGGCGGCGTGGAATCGGGCGGCGGCTTCGGCGTCGGCGGCGGCCAGGAGGTGCTGGACGGCGGGGTCCTCGCGCCAGGTACACCAGTCCGGGTCGGGGGCCGGCGGTTCGGCGCCTGCCGGCATGTAGACGCCGGGCAGGTCGTCGGCGGGCCACACCGCGGCGGGGCGGCGGGTCAGGCGCCGGACGAGCCGGCGAACGGCGTGCATGGGGGGTCCTCCCGGGAGGGCTTGTCAGCCGTTGTGGTTGGTGATGGCGCCGCGCCATCCGGCGGACTGGCGGCCGATGGTGGTCTGGTGGGTGCGATGGACCAGGGCCAGGACGGTGCCGGTGGCGCTCGCGCCGTCGCCGCTCGCGCTCGCCGACGCGCCCGTCGCGGAGCCGGTGCCGGCGGCGGAGCGGAGCTTGCCGAGCAGGCCGGCCACGCCGAGCACCACGGCGCCGACGAGGACGGCGGCCCACTTGAGGAGGTCGCCGAGGGCGTCCGCGTGCGGGGCGACCTCGGCGACGGCGGCGCCGAGCATCCACACCGCGCTGCCGGCCGCGAGGGAGGCGATCGAGCCGTAGAGGACGTACTGGCGCACCGCGAGTGACAGGCCCTCGTCGGCCACCGGCTGCGCCGGGGTGGCGGCCCGGGCGGCGTTGTCGGCGGCCAGGCGGGCGGTCATCTCCTTCAGCCGGGCGATCGGGTCGTAGACGGGCAGGGCTGCGGCCTGGCCGTCTACGAGGGCGGGCACGCTGGTGGCGTCCCCGTGGTCGAGGCGCGTCGGAACGGCGACGAGTTCGCCGTCCACGGCGGAGGGCAGGTAGCCGGGCTCCAGGAGGATGACCTGCGGGCCGGTCTCGGGGGTGCTGGCGTAGCTGTCCACGGGGTGCTCCAAAGGGAAGTGCGGGGGCGGTCGGGGCGGGGTCGGTGCGGGCGCCGCGGCGCCTTCTGGGGCCGCCGGGCCCGGCCGCCGGGTGGCGGGCGGGCCCGGCGGCCCCCGGAGAGGCCGGGAGAGGGGCGTTCGGGAGGCGCCGGTCAGTCCTCGTCGCTCGTGCGGCGGTCGGGGAGGATCTCGGTGCATCCGGGCCGGTCGAAGTGCTGGCGCACGCCGTCGGGCCAGACGTCCAGGTGGGTGGTGGAGGCCGTGAGGAGGGTGTCGACGGCGGCCGTGCGGCCGGTGATGATCAGGCGCCCCAGCAGGCGGCCGAGCTCGGCGCGGCCCAGCAGCTCGTGGACGAGCTCGACCCGGTCGACGATCAGGCGGATGTGCGGCTCGGCCTGGGTGGGGGTGTGCTCGCGGCCGCGGGCCAGGCGCTTGTCAACCTCGGCGAGCAACTCGGTGAGCATCTGTTCGGCGCCGTTGGGGTCGGTGTGCCGGTCGACGCCGGCCAGGTCCGTGTACGGGGTGATGGCCCAGACGGTGGTGGTCGGGTCGGCGGCGTGGGCGTCGATGAGCTGCTGGAGGCGGTGGGTATTGCCGGAGCCGGTGCGGCCGATGATGAGGCGGGCCATGGGGGCTTCCTTTCGGAGAGGCGCGACTGCGTCCCGGGTGCGGGAGTGCGGGTGCGGGTGGTTGGGAATCGGCCCCGGCGGGGCCTGGTGGTGCATCAGGCTGGTGTCGGTCGAGGGAGGACGCGGTGGGCTGGTTGTTCCGGGACGAGCCGGAGACGGTGGTGTTCGAGGCGGTGGTCGGGGACGACGGCACGATCTGGCCGGCGTGGACGGACGACGAGGGAGTGCTGTGGATCGACTCCGAGGACGACGTCTACGTGGTCGTCGAGGGCGTGATCATCGACGGTCGGATCTACGAGGCGTGGGTGCAGGACGACGGCACGCTGTGGATCCCGGACTGACCGGCAGTCAGGGCTTCACGGAGCCGGTGACCTGGGCGGTGCCGTCGAGGGCGGACTGGATCGGCTTGGCCAGGCCGGTGGAGGCGAGCAGGAAGCCGAACACCACCGCCACGATCGCGGCGCCGACGGTGGCGCGGCGGGAGCGGACCACGAAGAACACGGCGCAGCCGGCCAGGACGACGCCGGAGATGGACACGATCACGAGAGGGTTCTCCTTCAGGGAAGACGGGAGCGGGCCCGGCCGGTCGGCCGGGCCCGCTGTCGTTGCGTGGGGGGGTCAGGCGTCGGCGGGCTGGGTGACGAGCTGGTAGACGCCGCGGCCGACCCTCTCGAGCCAGCCCGCCCGGTTGAGCTCGCCGACCTCGGTGTTGACGGAGCCGGTCTCGTACTCCGGGCACAGGACCTTGCGCATCTGCGGCAGGCTCATGGGCCCGTCGGCCAGGAGGTCGAGGATCCGCTCGCGCAGCGTCGGCCCGGTCTCGAACTCCTTCGTCAGGTCGACCGCGCTGTCGGCCGCGGGCGGGTCGAAGGACGGCATCGCGGGCAGCTCGGGCATGGCCGCCGGGACGGCGTCCGGCACCGGCCCGTAGTCGGCGTCGGCGTTGGCGTTGGGCGCGCCGTCCGGTACCGGGTCGGCGGGCGGGGTGTTGCGCAGCGCGTACGCCTTCCCGGCCGCCTCCGCCTCGCCGTCGGTGATGGTCGCCGGCGGCTCCTCGCCATACAGCTCGATCAGGTCCGGGTAGATGCCGTTCTTCTTCTCGGCGTAGAACGTCCTCATGAAGGAGGCCCGGCCGTCGAGGAACATGTACGCCATGCCCGCGGTGGACTGGCCTTCGTCGTCGTCGGTGCCATGGAACAGGGCCTCGATCTGCCCGGTCTCGTAGATCCGGGCGGGGATGTTCTCCAGGTGGAATCCGGGCGGGGCGACGCCGTCCAGGCCCATGTCCCGGGTGGAGGAGCTGGCCGTCCTCATGAGGAAGAGGACGCCGACCTTGCCCTGCTGGCGGATCGCTTCCTCGTCGCCCAAGTCCTTGAGGTGCAGGGACTGGACGGCCAGGCGGATGCCGATGCCGACCTTGCGGCCGGTCTTCTGGATGTCGGCGATCAGGTAGGCGGCGAGCTTCTTCTTCTTCTCGTCCGGGTGGCTGAGGAGCCGGTTGATCTCGTCCAGGGTGATGTTGATCAGCGGCCACGGCCGGCCGATCGCGAAGTCCCCGCGGCCCATCTTGTTGGAGATCGCCTCGCGGTACTTCATCACCTTGTGGGCGGTGACCAGCATCGCCAGGGCCTCGTCCTCGCCCTTGGCGAACCAGTCGACGCGGCCGTCGGCCTCCGGCAACGACATGCCGCCCTGGATGTCGGCCACCCAGGAGACGACGCCGCTGCGCTTCTCGGCGGCGAGGATCAGGTTCAGCAGCACCGACTTCCCGGCGCCGGTGACGCCGGCGACGATGCCGCGCAGCGCGCCCTGCCCGGGATCCCACAGCCGCATCACCGCGGACCGGCCGTCGTGGCAGACGCCGACCGCGACGCGGCCGCGCTCGTCCATCGTCAGGTCAGCGACGGTGGCCTTGCGGACGTTCATCAGCGGGTTGGTCCGGTAGACGGAGACGACGGCCTGGCGCAGCCCGTCGGTCTCGATGACCATCCGGGTCGGGTCGTCGACGCCGAGGGCGGAGCAGACCTCGGAGTGGGGCAGGCGGATCTTCTTGCCGCGGGGGGCGGCGGCGAGGATGACGATCCGGTCGTCCTCGATGCGGGCCCGCACGAACTTCACGCCGGGGGCGGCGCCTCCGGGGGCGGTGACCGCGCTCTCCCACAGCGCCTCCAGGCTGTTGAACGCCCTGCTGGTCTCGCCGACGGTGGGGGTGACGGTCAGCACCATCCGGCCGGGGCCGGAGCCGAGCAGCGAGGTGAAGGTGACGCTCTCCTCCGGCACGTCGAACGCGGCCGCGATGTTGCGCAGGCTCAGCTGTGGAACGGCCTTGCCAGGCTGGGCGACGATGACCGCACGGAAGTCCGGCAGGCTCTGCTGGAAGTGCTCGACCATGGTCAGCTTCGTGCCCGACGCGAGCTCGGCCTGCTCCCACAGCCGCGCCAGGAACGACGCGTAGTCCTTCGGCGTGTCCACGACCGGGGCCACCTGCTGGGGCAGGGCGGCGACCAGGTCCGGCAGCGCCTCCTCCGTCAGGCCGGCGGAGCGGGTGAACGGTGCGGCGGCCGCGGCCGCCGCACCCCACAGCACCGGACCCGCGATCTCCCACCAGGCGGTGCCCGGGGCGGCGAGCGCCGCGGCGTAGAGGGCGGAGCCGGACAGCGTCGGCAGGGCGCGCAAAGCGGAGCGCAGCAGGCCCACGCCTGGCGCTGCGCCCTCCTTCGGGGTGGCCTTGCAGTACAGCCACAGGCCGGTGCCCGCGGCGGTGCCGAGCGCGCCGAGGTAGGACAGCGGGCCCTGGTCGGACTGCGGGCCGATCGCGATCCCGGCGGCGGCGACGGCGTAGGCGAGCCGCTCGCCGTTCATGCGGCGGCGGATCGTCCCCGCCGGCACGGTCTTGGTGGTGGCGCCGGTGGCCGGCGCCTCGGTCTGCTCGGTGACGGTCACCGTCGCCTTCCTCTCTTCGGGGTGTGGGACGGGGCCGCACCCGGTGTGGGTGCGGCCCCGCGGGGTCGGTTCGAACGGACGGTCAGCGGACCTCGTAGAAGCCGGGCTTGGCCATGGGCACGCCCGACGCCTGGGCGGCCTCGTAGATGCCGCCGTACTCGTCGCGGTGGGTGTTCTCGAAGGAGCGGGCGGCCGTCTCCGTGTCGTCGGCGGCGTTCGCCATCTCCCCCGACGCGGTGGCCACCCGGGTCAGCGCCCCGGAGACCTCCAGGATCTGCGCGGTGAACTGCTCGACCACCCCGGCCTGCCCGCACATCTCCGACAGGTTGCGGGCCTTGTCGGCGTTGTCCTCCATGTGCCGGCGCAGCTTCCACATGCCCTGCTTGAGCGCGAGGGCGCTGGCGGTCAGCTTGGCGGTGCGGGCGGCGAGCCCGAGGAACCCGGGTGTCCCGCCGTCACCGCCGTGGTCGATCTCGCCGCCGCCGTAGGAAACGATGTCGCTCATCGGCTACTCCTTCTCAGTTCTCGTTGTGGACGCGGGCGGACGGGGTGCGCAGGCCCGCGTCGGCGGTGGCCAGCTGGATGGGCTTGTAGTGGTCGGCCATCGCCTGGTCGGCGCTCTCGGCCTGCTCGGCCGCTTCCAGCGACGACACCTTCATCTCGTCGGCCTTGCGGGCCAGCAGGTCCATCGACTCCGCCAGCCGGCTCATCGCCGTGGAGGTGAGGTTGCCGATGACGTTGTGCGTGGTGCGCAGCTCGGCCGCCAGCTCCTCCAGGTCGTAGCGGATCCGGCGGGCCCGCTCGGCCAGGGCGACGCAGGTGTCGTGCGCGGCGAAGCCCTCCTGGGTGAGCCTGGACAGGTCGTCCAGGACGTCGTCGATGGTGATCTCGGTGGCGTGCTCGGCCGACATGCCGTGCACGGCCCCGCTCGTGGCGGGCAGGGACACGCTGCTGCTCCTTCTGTTCGGCCCGCTCTGGGCGGGGACGGAGGCCGCCACGGCTGCGGCGGCCTGCTGGTCGGGCGCACCGGCCGCCACCGGCGCAGCCTCGGCCGGGGACGGCTTGGGGGCGGGCGGCATCGGGCGCGGGCGGCGGGTGCCGGGCCGCTGAGTGTGCTTCACCGGGGCCGGGCCGAGCGCGGCCGGCCCGGTGGCGGGCAGGCCCTGCTCGGCGGGGTGCTCGGGCGGCCGGTTGCGGGAGGCCCCGGCGTCACCGACCCGGTCCTCCCGGACCACGGTGATTACCTCCTCGCCCGCGCTCGCCATCCCGGCCGCCCCGAACGGCGTGCTGCGCCCCGTCGTGGTGCCGCCGGGCCCGGCGGTGAACCCGCCGGTGTCCATGCCGGGCGGCGGGGTGGTCGCCTTCTTCGCGCGGGCCCTGGCCCGGTTGAAGGCGGCGCCCCATCCGCCGCGGGTCTTCTTCGCACCCGGCCCGGTGGACGAGCCGGCGGCGTTCGGCCCGGTACCCGCGGCCGCCGAGGCGGCGGCCCTGGCCGCCTTCTGCTGGGCGGCCTTCTTCCTGGCCTTCTTGGAGACCCGGGAGAACACCGGCTTGTGGGTGCGCATCCGCTTGGCCCACCGCCGCTCGAACTCCTGCCGCACCGCGCCCTTGAGCGTGTTGGCGCCGGGCGGGGTGGTGCGGTAGCGCTGGTAGGCCTTCATGCAGCGGCGGCAGCGGCAGTCGCAGTCCTGGTACGCCTCCAGCGTCCCGTGTCGCATCCCGGGCCCGAGCTTCTCCTTGTGGCCCGGCTTGCCGAACATGGGAGGCGTCGTCCCGCCCGGTCCGCCGGCCCCGCCGCGCTTCTTCCCCTTGCCCTTGCGCAGGGTGCCGGAGGACGAGCCGGTGCCGGACGCGCCGGTCGGTGCCTTCACCCGGCCGCCGTTGCCTTCCGGCTTGCCCGGCGCGGTCCCGCCGGACGCACCGGCCCCGGACTTGCCGGGGCCGTTCTTCCCGCTCCCCTTGCCGGGGGCCTGGGTGTTCGCGCCGTTCTTGCCGCTGCGGCCGCCACCGCTCTGCCCGCCGCTCGTGCCACCGGCGCCGTTCTTGCCGCTGCGGCCGCCACCGCTCTGCCCGCCGCCCGCACCGCCGCCGGCGCCGTTCTTCTCGGACTTGCCGCCCGCACCGCCGCCACTGGTACCGGAGCCGGCGTTCTTGCCGCCGGTCTTGCCCTGGGCGGCGGGGCCGCCGCCCTGCGAGGGGCGGTGCACCGGCCCGCCGGTCGACCCGGCCGGGCCCTTGCCTGAGCGGCTCTTGTCCGCACCGGAGGGGCCGGTCTTGCCGTTGTCCTTGCCCTTGGGCGACGCGCCCGCTCCGGTGCCGCCGTCCTTGCCGCTGCCGGATCCCTTCCGGCCGCCGGGGCCGCCGCCGCTGGGGGACGTGGCCGGACCGGGCGCCGGCGCGGATCCCGCGCCCCGACGACCGCCAGGTCCACCCGGCCCGCCGCCGCTGCCCCGGCCACCACCGGGCCCCCAGCCCCCGCCTCCTCGGCCGCCGCCCTGGTAGCGGTCGAGGGAGCGGCTGCCCCACTCGTGGGAGGGGGTGAGCGTGTCCCGGCCGCCCTTCTTCCCGCCTTCCTTGCTCGCCGTGCCGGCCTTCTCCGCGACCTCGGCGACGGCCTTGCGCTGCTCCCTGCTCGCCCGGAACGCGGTCACCGCAGAGTGGATGCCGCGCATCGCCGCGACCGACACCGCGAGCATCGCCGCCAGCGACAGCGAACCCAGGCCCGGCCCGGGGGCCGCCTCGGGGGCGGCCTCGGAACGGAAGGCCGCGGGTACCTCACCGGGCACCGGGGCGCTCGCCGAGCCCGGCGGATCCGGCAGCGGCGGGGGCTCGACGGGCACCATCTCGGCCGGGTCGGACAGGCTTGCCAGCGTCTCCAGCGGGGAGCGCCGACCGGTGGCCGGCGGCATCTCCAGGACGGCCGGTTGGGCCGGTTCGGCGGGCAGCGGAGGCGGTGCCTCCGGCAGCGGCGGGGGCGCGAATCCGACCCCTCCGCCAGCGCCTCCGGGGAACGGGATGATCGTGCCGGAGCCCTCGTCGTCGCTCATTCCTCCTCCTCTCACAGTTGACAGACAGTCACCGATACGGCAACCTCGCGCGCGCGCGTCGCGCGCGCACCTTAGGTGGCCGCCGCAGCGGCCCCCACCCGGTTGTGGTTGCGGTTGTTGATTACGTGTTGTGACGCTGCATGAAGTCGTGCAGCGCGCTGGACAGCTCGTTCCAGACCTGCGGCCGGCCCTCCCGGTCGGCCTCCACGGCGATCGACCGGGCGACGTCCCACCAGTAGGCGGCGTACGCGGCCGGGCCCTTCGCGCGGGCCTTCTCGCCGCCGTCGCGCCAGTGCTGCTGGCGGTTGCGGCGGCGCTTCGCGTCGGCCTCCGCCCGGCTCATCCGGGCCATCAGGACACCCCCCGCTTCGGCGCCGGGAAGAAGTCGCCGATGCCGCTGATCGGCGCGGGGGCCGGGGCCTCGACGGGCGCCCCGGCGGGCGACTGGACGGGCAGGTACACCCCGTCGTTCACGGCCCCGTCGGCCGACGCGGCGGGGGCGTTCACGCCGGACAGCTGGGCCGCGCTCTTGCCCAGCGAGGTGGCCACCGCGCCGTGCAGCCGCCCGCCGCGCCGGGCCCGGCGCGCGGCCTTGCGGGCCGCCGCCGTCTCCCTGCGCTGCGGCAGCTCCAGCACCTGGTGGACGTAGGTGGCGTACAGCGCCTCCGCCGACGCGGCGGCACGGCGCGACGCCTTCTCCATCCGGCGCAGCTTGCCGACGACCTTGCGGGTGCGCTGCCACTCCGACAGCGGGCGGTCGCCGTCGATCGGGGTGGCCTTGAGGCGCTGCTCGACGATGTCGGCGAGCTGGCCGTACTGGCGGGCGTCCTCGAGGTGCTGGTCGCGTTGGGTCGCGGTGAACTTCCGCATCCCCTCGTCGGTGAACAGGGCGTTCAGGTCCATGGCGGGCTCTCCCTCCGAGAGCATTCGGGCAGGCGGCAGTGGCCTCCTGACCTGGGGTGATGGGTTTCTCGGACCCGGGCTCCGGCCGGATGGCCGGGTCGTAGAGTGGTGCTCGGCGCATCGGCGTATCGGCGCCTTCGGCGGTCACCAGGGCGATTGGTGCGTCCTGGTGGCCACCGGAGAGGCCGGCACTCGGTGGGGCGGGCTGCTCAGGGCCGGTAGCCGGAGGCGAGCAGGTCCGCAGCCTCCTGGCGGTACTCGGAGGCGGTGCCGTAGGAGGTGACCCCCACCTCCTGCTGGATGTCCGCCAGCGGCAGCAGGTCGGCGTCGCCCTCGGGGCTGACCGCGAGGATCATCCGGACGACCTTGCGCACCGCCCGCTCGCGCGGCTTGAGCCTGGCGACGTCCTCGGCTTCGACCGCGCGCCGCTCGATTTCGGCAGCGGCCAGACGGATTTCGGCAGCAGCCCTGGCCGTTTCGGCGGCGGCCAGGTTGGACTGCTCGACGGCGGCGAGCGCGGCCGCCTGGCGGGCCCGCTCCTCGTCCGCGAGCCGGTTCCTCTCGGCTGCCTCGCGCCGCGTTTCGGCGGCGGCCTTCGCCGTTTCGGCAGCGGCCCGGTCCGCTTCGCGGGCGGCCAGCTTCGCTTCGGCGATGGTCTGCGTCTCGACCGCGGCCGCCTCGGCGGCGGCGATCCGGTCGGCCTCCGCGGCCTGCCGGCGCTCCTCCGCGGCGAGCCGCTCCAGCTCGGCCGCCGCCAGGTCCGCCTCCGCCTTCGTCTTGCGCTGCTCCGCCTCCAGACGCTGGGCGCCGGCCGTGCGGGCCTTCGCCTCGGCCATCACCGCCGTCTCCAGTGCCGCCTCCTCCGCTGCGGCGACCCGCTCGGCGGCGCTGACCTGGGCCTGGGCCTGGGCCCGGGCCTGGCCGGTCTCACCGGCCACCTGCGCCCGGACCGCCTCGACCCGGCCCTGCGCCCGCAACTTCTGCGCCTCAGCCTCGGCCTGCGCGAGGCGGCTTCGGGTCTCGGCGGCCAGGCGCCGGTGCTCGGCCGCCTCGGCGCGGGCTTCGGCGTCGCGCTCCTGGTCGTCCGGCATGGCCAGGGCCTGATCCACGGTGAAGCCGTGCGGGGCCATCTTCATGGGCAGCAGCTCGTCATCGCTCGCCTTGCTCAGGTCGCCGCCGTGCTTGCGCTTGAGCCACAGCTCGTAGGCGGTGAGCTCCTGTTCTCGGCGGACCATCTCGGGGTAGGAGCGCACGTCGTACAGGCGCATCCGCCGGTAGAGGCGGGCGGTGGCCTTGGGGGCCAGGACCCAGCGGTTCAGCGGGATGGAGTCCCGCTCGGCCCGCTCCGGGCGCACGACGCGGTCGATGCTGTCGCGGCCGAGTTCGACCACCATGATGAAGAGCATCGGGACGATGCCGTGGGCGCCGGCCGCGAGGTAGTCCATCAGCTGCCAGGGGCGGCCCTGCGGGGCGGCGGAGGCACCGTTGAGGACGACGGTGGCGGCGGTGAGCAGCCAGACCGGGTAGCGGATCCAGGAGATGGGCCGCTTGAGCCAGGCCATCAGCAGGTCGACCGCGATCATGATCATGATCCCGATGTCCACACCGCCGGTGAACAGCTGGCCCATGTCGAGGGTGGCGAAGTGGAGGCGCTCGTGCGCGAACCTGGCGACGTGCGCGAAGGAGAGGTAGAGGCCGATGCCCGCCAGCGCGACCGCGGCCGCCACGATCCCGACGGCCGCGAGCTTCTGCGGGGTGGTCAGCTGACCCGCCGTGGGCGCGGGCGAAACGCCGTCGGCCGTCTCCGAAACGGGTCCGGGTGCCCGCGAAACGCCGTCGTCCGCTCCCGAAGCGGGGGCGGACGCAGCCGAAGCGGGACCCGGCATGATGCGCGGCGGGCCGGGCAGGATCGCCGTCGGCGGTCGGTCGATGGTCGTCACAGGAGGCCTCCGGAAGGGCTCGAATCGGTGGTGCCGAAACGGCGGCCGGTGCTCCCGAAACGCGTTTCCGCGTTCCCGAACCGGCCGCCGCTGTCGGCGAAGTGGGGGCGGCCGGTTCCGAAACGGGCTCGGACGCGGCGTGGGTCAGGCGCGGGTCGAGGCGGTCTGGACGACGGCGAGGGCGAACTCAAGCGCCTCGGCCCAGACCCTGAGGACCGCGGGCTCACCGGTGACCTCCGCCGCCAGCCAACGGTTGGTGAGCGGGCGAAGAGCGGCCTCCGCAGCGCGGTGCACCTCGTCGGGGTAGACGAAGTCCGTACCCGCGAGCTCCGCGAGGAGCTCACGGGTACCGAAGTCGATCCGCGTCGCCAGCACGCCCAGCGCCCGCGGCTCGGCCGCGTCCGGACCCGCCCCGCCGCGCAGCACCGTGGTGGTGACGCGCAGGCGGCTCGTCTCGGCGAGGGCCTCGACCAGGGCGAGCAGGCCGGCGCGGCCGTGGGCCAGGTCCTGCTGCTCGCGCAGGTCGACGATCCGGGCGGCGGGGAACCGCTGGCTGGCCCGCTGGGCGTCGGTGTAGGCGCGGTCGGCGTCGGTCGCGGCCGCCTGCCGGTCCTTGTGGGCCGCGCGCCAGGTGAGGCGCCGGGCCGGGTCGTCCAGCCAGCGGCCCAGGTCCGTCAGCTGCGCCAGCGGGTCGGGGGTGTGCTCCACGCGCGGGATCGTCCAGGTCAGCGTCGGCTTGCTCATGGGGTTCTCCTGTCGAGGGGTGTCGGGGCGGGTGCGTCGGGCACCGTCGAACGCCCCCGCGCCGGCGGTCCGGCGCGGGGGCGAACGACAACCGACCGACGTGGTGGTCAGGCCTGGTGGTCGCCGGTCAGGTTCGCGACCTGGCGCAGGTGCTCGCGCTGGCGCTCGACTGCGTTGAAGACTTCCTGGTTGAGCGGGCTGCGGCCCCAGCCGTCGTAGTCGCTGCGGGCCCCGAACTCCCAGGCGGTGTCGAGGCCGGCCTTCTCGAAGGCCTCGCGCTGGGACAGGTTGCTGTAGTTGTGGGCGTTGTGGACGTCGATGATGGTCCGGCCCTTGCGGTCCCAGGCCGCGGCCTCCTTCAGCGCCTTCTCCTGAGCGGTGACCAGCCGGGAGACGGTCGAGCGCCACTGGGTGTCGGCGGTGGAGTCCAGGGAGGAGAAGAGCCGGTCCATCTCCTGGCGGGCCTGGGTGTAGGCGGTCCACAGCTCGGCGGCGCCGATGCCCGCGGCCTTCATCTCGCGGACGTACCTGGCGTCGAGCCACAGCCGGCGGGCGTCCTCGTACTCGGCGGCCAGGGCCTCGCGGGCGGCACGGGTGAGGGACTCGTCCCGCCATGCCTCCGCCAGCATCACCGGCTCCTTCTCAGTACCCGTGAACGGCTTGAAGGTGAAGACGAGGTTGTTGAACTCGGTCTTCGCGGTGCCCAGGTAGTTCTGGTGGTGGCGGCCTTCGAGCTGCTGGGCGATCTTGTCGAAGTCCCCGAGGCTGATCACGAACATGCTGTCCTCCGTCGAAGTGGTGGCGCCGGTGCGTCGGGAACCGTCGAACACCGCCGCCCCGCACCCGGTGGAGCTGGGCGGGCGCGGCGGCGAACGGCGGCAACCGAGGCGGTCAGCGGGTGAGCAGGACGACCAGCAGGACGATGACCGGGGTGGCCATGCCGAGCAGGTAGAGGAGGTCCATGGGGCTGCGCATGAGGGGATTCCCTTCCGGGGCGGGTGGGTGGGGCGGGGTGGGCGGGGTGTCACAGGCTCCGCATCGCCATGCCGTCGGCGGTCACGGCGGCCCGCTCGAACCAGGCGGGCAGGCCGGTCAGCATCGGCGCGGTGACGACGGAGCCGTCGGGCAGCGCCTTGCCGACGGCGTGGTCGAAGCGACTGCCGGCCACCATGCGGGCGACCAGCCGCAGGGTGGCAGGCAGGCTCTGGAGGAGCTCGCGCTCCTCGTCGGTGACGTCCAGGGGCCCGCGCTCCAGCGCGGCGGCCAGCTGCTCCAGGTCAGCGGAGTGGCCCTCCATGACTCGTCCTCTCGTCTCGTAGAGCGGTGCGTCGGGCACCGACGAACACCGCCGCCCCGCACCCGTGGCCGGGGGCGAGGCGGCGGCGAACGACAGCAACCGGCGGCGGTCAGCCGAGCCGGGCCGTGAGCGCGCGCCGGTGGAGCGCGGCGACCGTCTCCGGGTGCGCGGCCTCGTGCAGAACGTGCCGCTGCTCCAGGAGCGCACCGGCGGTGGCCGGCTGCGCCAGGACCGGGTCGGCCCAGGCCGCGACGTCACGGGCGTCGAGCTCGCCCATGTGCACGGCGTACTCGGCCTGGTCGGCCGCCTCGTAGTCGGCGTGCATCTGCTCCAGCCCGGCCTGCCAGCGGTCGTGCTCCTCGGTCGTCCTCACGGGCGGTCCCCTCTCGTCTCGTCGTCGTGGCTGTGTAGGGCTACTTCTGCTGGGCGCCGGCCTTCTCGGCGAGGGCCTTGGCCCGCATCTCCCGGGCGCGGCGCAGCAGCTCGTCCATCTGCGCGGTCTCGGCGCGCTGCTGCTCGGGCGTCACCGGCCACCGCCGGAGGCGGGCTGGGGCGGGGCCGGCGGCGTGGGCTGGGGAACGGGGGTGCCGCCGCCGATGTAGGAGCGGCAGACGGCCAGGTCGGTGATCACTTGCGTCCTCCGGGGGTGGCGGCCTTGAGGGCGTCGGCGGCGGCGCGGGCGGCCGCCTTGGCGGCCGCGGCGGCGGCCTTCGCCGCGAGCAACTTGATCAGGGCCTCGCTGGCCACGGGGTCACCCGGCCAGGGGGAGCGCGCGGATGGCCGCGACGGCCGCGGAGACGGTGGCCGGGAGCGGCTGGATCGTGGCGATCGTGGTGACGGGCTCGTCGGCGAGCTCGTCCAGGTCGATGAGGACCTCGCGGATCGCCTCGGTGGCGGCGGTCGACCGGGCTCGGACCCGGCGGGCCTTGTCGCGCAGCAGGATCAGCAGGCCGGTGAAGCCGCGGGTGCCGTCCGGGTAGTGGCCGGCCTCGACCGCTTCCCACACGGCGTCGGCCAGGTCCTCGTCGAGGTCGGCGGCGGCCGGGCTGATCTCGGCGAGCTGCTCGGCGGCGGCCGCGAGCAGGCGGCCGGCGTACCGGCCGTACAGCTCGTCGTAGTCGGTGGTGTTCGGGTTGCTCGCCGGGGTGCCGACGAGTGCCATCATGGGATCCACGGTCGTGTCCTCTCGTCATGGTGCGGTGCGACCGACAGGCCCCGGGGTTGCGCCCCCGGGGCCTTCTTGCTGCTCTGTGCTGCGTACGAGCAGCCACGGCCGCCGCCCCCCCCCGGGGGGGGGGGGGCGGGCCCGGCGGATATA